>CAZHQZ010000123.1:0-4377 GCA_964534675.1 uncultured Pseudomonadales bacterium
GAGCACGGCATGATCGAGCCATTTGAGGCTGGGCAAGTGCGTGAGCCAGACGCGGGACGCAAGGTAATTTCTTACGGTACATCCAGCTACGGCTACGATGTGCGCTGCGCGGATGAGTTCAAGATTTTTACCAACGTGCATTCGGCAACGGTAGACCCAAAATATTTTGATGAAAAAAGTTTTGTCGATATTAAAAGTGATGTGTGCATCATTCCACCCAATTCCTTTGCTCTGGCGCGCACGGTGGAATATTTTCGTATACCGCGCAATGTGTTGACGATTTGCTTGGGAAAATCCACCTACGCCCGTTGCGGCATTATCGTCAACGTAACGCCTTTAGAGCCAGAGTGGGAAGGGCATGTGACTTTGGAATTTTCTAACACCACCAACCTGCCTGCAAAAATCTATGCCAACGAAGGTGTGGCGCAGATGTTGTTTTTTGAATCGGACGAAGTGTGTGAAGTTTCTTACAAAGATCGCGGCGGAAAATATCAAGGACAGCGCGGCGTGACTTTGCCGAAAGCATAATTACTGAATGGTATTTTTTCTGCGGTAGATGGTGTAGGCGGCATCGCGCTGTTCAGCTATTTCGTAGTGGTCGTTAATCCACGCATATAACGACTTAAAATCTCGTAAGCGATTGCTTCCGCCTGGATGTAAAAATTGATTAAAGTAAACGATATAGATTGGCTTTTTTTGCTGTAAGTTCTGTAAAAAATCTCGACGCAAGTCTTGTGTTTCTTGCGAGTCTTGTTGCATCCACAACGGCACGTCAATTAAAAGACGCGTAGCAGAAGTGGCCTTGGCCATGAGTAGTGCTGCTTGTCCATCACCAGCCATGTCAAAGACTTGCACAGTATCGCTGGGCTGTAGGTGTTGTTTGGCTAGATAGCTAAATACTTGTCGTGCTCGCCATGAAGTGGGCTGCAATAGCTCTTTGTCATGTGACAAATTCATGTCAGTTAAAGTTTTATATGTAAGTAATAAGCTAGAGGCAATGCTTAAAATAATCAATAAGCATGTTAGTGATTTGTTTATGCAGGTTTTTGATGATGGTGCTGACAATGTAAGCGATAGACAGAGAAAGCTCCAATACGCAGAAGGGAACATGTGATTTAGCCAAAATTTTCCAGCGATAGCTTCGTAAAGTGTAAAGGAAAATGTTATAGCGACAAGGCGGATGATTTTAAGGCGCTCTTCATTTTTTTTGCGGTGTATTACCCAAGACCAGTAGAGACCAGGTATGGATAGCGCTATAGATAACCCAGAGAATTTAAGGTATTGAAGAAGAAGAGTTTCCCATCGTTCGCTGGCGCTTATATACGGTTTAAGGTTGTAGCTTCCTGCGGCATATATGTGCAAAAAGTTTTTGAATGTATAGCTGAAACTTTGTAGGCCTCCTGTGGAGGCTAGCCAGAGAAATGGGATAAACATTGTGGCTGTTAGTGATGCAGAAAAAAAGAAAGTTGCCGATTTTTTAGTGTGGGATGATTGACGGATGATCCATAATAAAACAGGGATTACTACAACCGCATTGGGTTTCATGCTGCAAGCAATGGCAGCGAACATGCCTATAACGATAATGCGGCGCTTAGAGAGGAGGTTGTCGCAGGCTAGGGCAAAAGCAACTGCGGCGGGAACGAGTGCTAACACATCTCGCTCCAGTACAAATTCACCGCTATTGGTCCAATACAGCAGGCAAAAAAGACTAAAACCAAAAATGGCGGCAGGTTTAGATAGTGGAGAAACAATTTTCCAGCTTGCCCAGCCGAGGATACTCATTAGAACAAAATCAACCCAGCGCAACGGCAATGCCTCATAACCAATAACTTTGCCCAAGATGCAGTGAAACAGGTAGGGACCTGGTAGGTTGATGTCAAAAATATCGCGATACAGCACAAAGTGTTTTTCATTGATGAGCCATGCGCTGTAATGCAGCATGGCTAAATCGGCTGTAATGGGGTGGTTTAAAGAGAGGTAAAAAGTTGTACCCGCAGCGGCGAAAGTGGCGATTGCCAATATCCAATGCAGGCTGCGTGTGATAGAGAAAAACATAGTTATTTTGGTTTTTTTTCTGAGGAGATATTTAAGTCTTTCCCTTCAAAACGGAATGCTTGTGGCTGACTCTCTCTCTGTGGGCGCGACTTTTCATCTGCTGTGGTTGGCATCCAATCCACAAAATTGCGCCAGCCTTCATAGTTTTCTGAGCGTGGTCTTTCGATCAAATAATAATAAACCGCTAGCGAATTGCGGCGACGGTCTTCTGGGCATTCCAGCGGATAAGGGTGGCCGTGATAAGTGTTGGTTCCCGTTAAAAAGAAAGCGGCGCGATTAAAAACGGGCGCAATTTTTGCTTCACATTGGGTGAGATTTTTATCCCACAGTTCCAAGTGTCCGCCCCAGGTTTCATCCCAATCTCGGTTGAGAAAATAAATCATGTTAAAAATTTGATCGACTTTCTTGTTGGGGTGACGCGATTTGTCTGCATGAATCATCAGCTTTCCGCCGCGTCCTGTGGAATGTAGGCCGCAGCCGCGATAGTGTGGATCGACAATCAGCCCAGCTTGACCGGTGAGTGTAGTCATAAAGCGAATAAAGGTGGAACTGTTAAATTCGTGCATCACATGGCGAATCAACGGCGGAAATTGCTGCTCATTTGAGTGTCCGAGTTTATGCATGGTTTGCAGAGTGGTGCGATCGCCGCCACGCTCCCAAGGAATATCCGTTGGACTGGGGTATTCGTCGGCTAAAAGATGGGCGATGTCATCGGGTAAAAAATTGTCGATATAGCAGTGGCGAAAAGGTTTGGCATTTTTGAAAGATTCTGCGTGCTTCAGAGCCAAGGCCTGCATGCGGTCGTGGTCTAGGTAGAACGCTGGAATCATTTTCATGTATTGCGCTCCTGCGATATTTAAATCAAATTGCTTTTGCCTGTTGCGTGGCATTGCCAATATAGCTGGCTGGAGTCAGTTGTTTTAAAGCGGTTTTGGCATCATCGGGAATCGCCAGTGTCTCAATAAATTGCTGCAACACGTCGCGCGTCATGGCTTGACCGCGCGTGAGTGCTTTCAGTTTTTCATAAGGTTCTGGCACGCCGTAGCGACGCATCACGGTTTGAATCGGCTCGGCCAATACTTCCCAGCTATTATCCAAATCTTCTGCGATGCGCTGTTGATTGAGTTCAAGTTTTCCTAAACCTTTGAGCGTGGCTTCGTAAGCAATAGCGCTGTACGCAAAACCTACGCCCATGTTGCGCAGCACGGTGGAATCCGTGAGGTCGCGCTGCCAGCGTGAAATAGGCAGCTTGTTGGCGAGATGGCCAAACATGGCATTGGACAATCCTAAATTGCCTTCAGAGTTTTCAAAATCAATCGGATTCACTTTGTGCGGCATGGTGGATGAGCCCACTTCACCAGCCACGACTTTTTGTTTGAAGTAACCGAGAGAAATGTAGCCCCAAATGTCGCGATCGAGATCAAGCAAAATCGTATTGAAGCGACTGATGGCATCAAATAATTCAGCCATGTAATCGTGCGGCTCGATTTGCGTGGTGTAGGCGTTCCATGTTAGGCCTAAAGATTCCACAAAAGTTTTAGCGTTGGCTTGCCAATCTATGGCGGGATAAGCGGACAAATGCGCGTTGTAGTTGCCAACAGCGCCATTGATTTTCCCCAGCAATGGCACGGCAGAAATTTGCTCACGTTGACGGCGCAAACGTGCGACCACATTCGCCAGTTCCTTGCCAACCGTGGTGGGAGATGCAGTCTGACCGTGCGTGCGTGCCAGCATAGGCACTGCGGCAAAAGCGTGCGAAAACTCTGTGAGTTTTGCGATGATTTTATCCGCCAGCGGCAACAAACTGTGCTGCAAGCCGTCGCGCAGCATCAAAGCATGTGACAAATTGTTGATGTCTTCTGAGGTGCAAGCAAAGTGGACAAACTCACTGGCGGCTTCTAACTCGGCATTGCCTTTCATCTGTGCCTTGATGAAGTATTCCACGGCTTTCACATCGTGGTTGGTGGTGCGCTCAGTCTGTTTGATGGTTTCGGCGTGTGTGGTGTCAAAACTATTTAGCACTTGTTCGAGTTGCGCGTTGGCTTGCGCAGAGAAGGCGGGTAATTCCGCAATTTGGGCGTGATTGGCTAGTTGTTGTAGCCAGCGAACTTCCACCAGCACGCGCGCGTGGATTAGTCCGTACTCGCTAAAAATGGCGCGCAGGCTCTCCACTTTGCTTCCATAGCGACCGTCGATGGGCGTGATGGCGGTGAGTGCGGAAAGTGGGAGGGCTGGCTTGCTCATACGGATGTTCCAAATGTCATCGTGAAAGAAAGTGGCGCATTGTAACTGAAGGCTACGCAGACATTTTTCTGCAATGTG
>CAZHQZ010000124.1:0-4317 GCA_964534675.1 uncultured Pseudomonadales bacterium
TGGCCCGTGCGCTACAGCGAGCAGGACATTCAACAACTCACGCCCATTATTCACCACTGCCAACAGCAGCAGTGCCCTGTCATTTTCTGTTTGACATCGCCAGCGCGCGCGCAACTGGCCAATCTTTTTCCTTCCGCTTTATTGTTACAAAAACCTATCGCTGAACACCGTTTGCTAGAAGCGTTATGCCAAATTTTCAATCTGCAAAACCGCATACAAATGACCAAAAACACACAGCGTATTGCGGTAACCGGCGCCGCGCCCGTGGTATTGGCGGTTGATGACAACGCGCCTAACTTAAAATTGATTAGCGCCATGTTGCAGGACATTGGTGCCACGGTAGTGCAAGCTGCCAATGGCGAAGAAGCCGTGGAGTGTTACAAAACGAACGCGGATATTTCGATAATTTTTATGGATATACAAATGCCCGTGATGGATGGCATTGAAGCCACACAAAAAATTCGCTACTTAGAAAAACAAAACGGGCGAAAAATAGCCATTATCGCGCTTACTGCACACGCACTGGCAGAGCAGCGACAACACATGCTCAGTGTCGGCATGAATGACTTTCTCAGCAAACCAGCCAGTGAGCAGCAACTGCTGCAAATGATAGAAAAATGGGGACGCTCTACAATCGGATCGGCAACGCCCACCGCGCTGCCAAGCACGTTGGCGACAGATACAGAAACTGCTGCCACGGTAATTTCTCTGCCCTATGGTGACTGTGTAGACAGACAATCCGCTCTGCAAGCCTGCGGCAACAAACCTGGAGCCGCCGCTGAAATGTTGGGACTGTTATTTCAAACACTGGAAGAAGATCGCAATGCGATTGCGCAAGCTGTCGAAACCAACAATATCGCGTTAGCCAAAGAGCGCATCCACAAATTACACGGTGCCAGTTGCTACTGTGGCACTACACAATTAAAAAACTGCTGCGACGCGATGGAAACACTACTGAAAAAGGACATGCGCGCTTCACTCGCAGATACATTGCCGCATTTTCATGCCGCCGTGGACGCACTACTGAATTGGCGGCGAGAGAACAATCCCGACACTTATTTTCTGTAACTGCACCGCTTCGCACTCAATTCGGCATGTCTTGCTGCTTCATCAGTGCGGGTCGCTCGTAACCATCGTTCAAACAACTGATCGCATTTTCGGTAAAGCGATTGAATGGCGCATCATCATCCCAGAACGGTTTTTTATTGGCGGTTAACCGCGCAAAACGCTGGCTCGCCATCTCTGAAGCCTTCTCCAAAAACGGCTGCGCCCAGTGCGTGACTGCGCCGAGCAGGATAGGCTCGCGCGTCAGCGCCTTGAACGGCCCGCCCCACACTTCTTCCAAACGCGTATCAAAAGATTTCAACACCGCGCGGCGCGTATCATCTTCCGGCAATTCTTGCGTAGTTACGCCGCCGTGAAATTGATGGAAGGAACCTTCACCTGGCAGCACATACAACACAATATCCGGCAACATGCCGAGCTTGCGATACAGATACAGATTGATAGAACCGCCGCCAGGTTGATCGAAGCGTTCATCCGCACCGCCAATGCGTTTGAAATTTTCTGCCGAACAAAACAGCGCATTGCACTCTTGCATAGGCTGCAAATAACCGCGCTGATTGCTGGAGCTCCAGCACGCCCATTTGAACAAACGGTAGCCGTTTTCCTGCCACGCCAGCTCGCGCAATTTTTCTTCTTCCAGTGCTGCACTGTGTTCAGCTTGCACATGAAACTTGTGATCTTTTTCACCGAGGTGATAGCCTGGCACCATCACCAGTGCTTGCTCTGTCATGCGCGCCGCTAACATGGCGTACTCGAGCACACGCGGCGAGACGATACGCGCACCGTCAATAATCAAACCAATTTGTTCACCACGACACTGGCTAAACGCAAAATTAACGGCGGGAACCGGCGACACACCCGTTTCATCGCGCAAAAAATAATGGAACTGCGAGCCCAGCGCAGCAACGGCGGCGGCATCCAAACAATGCACAGAGTGATTTTCCACCACAATCACTTCGTAATCATCGGCACTGACATTTTTTTGATACGGCAGCGCGAGACTGAGCAGCGTGTTCATCGCCTGACGTGGCATGTCATACACAATCACAATAATCGACAGCAATGGCTTTTGTTCTGTATTCATTTCCAATCCCTCGGTATATCACCGCGATTTTTCATTACTACACTCGCCGAATGGCGCACAAAACGTAGCGCGCAATCCGGCAAGGCACCGAGCACAATACTGCGCTTCAAGGGCGGCGTAAAAGGTTGACCGCGTAAGGCGGTATATTGATTAAAGTGATCTTGCATCGCTTTCAAACGCTCCTCACCTTGCGTGCCCGTGGTAATGCCGCCGTGAAATTGATGGAAAGAACCTTCGCCAATCAAAGTGACCAACACTGTTTCGGGCAATTCTGCCGCACGTTTATGCAAATCTAAATTGCACTGTCCGCCGCCTGTTTCGGTAAAGCCCGCGTCGTAACCGCCCAGTTTTTCCCAAATATGGCGCGGCATTGCCAGCACATTGCTCTCACCCAAAGGTTTCAAATATCCGCCGGCACTGGTGCCCGACAAACAGCAAATTTCAAACAGGCGATAACCGTCTTGCGGCCACTGCACTTTATCCAACAAAGTTTGTTCGTAAGCCTCGTCATAACCTTCCAGCATTGCCTCCTGCTGCACTTTACTGCCCAAGTGATAGCCGGGCACAGCCACCACCACATCACGATGCAAACGCTCGGCTGCCAAAATGTAATTGACGATACCCGGCGACACCATGCGCGCGCCGTCTATCATCACCGCAATCATGCGACCGCGCGCATGCGCCGCGCCAAAATTCATCGCATTCACCGGCGTGGGCAGTGTTTCTGGATACGCCTGATAGTGAAAATTACCGCCCCATTTTTCTGCTGCTTCTTTACCCAATATGCGCGAAGAAGGGTTTTCCATCACGATCACTTCGTAATCGTTTTCTGTTACGCCGCGCTGATACGCCGCACTTAGGGAATACAGGGTTTTTTTCGCCTGCTCCGGCATTTTGTACACCATCACCACGATGGACAAACGCGGTGCGTCACTCTGCAAATACTGCGCGTCATCGCGCGGCACCACAGGCATTGCCGCATCAAACCATTTAATCGGCTGTGGCGAATTGGGTATGCCTTTTGGGGTAGGAGAATTACTCATAATGCGCTGCTATCTGTTCAAGTTGTTGATACAACTGTTGCACAGGCTCAGGTAGCACTACAGAGAAATCTGCCGCTTGCTTGTGCAATTCTTTGGTATAAAAACGCTCGTTTTCTGGCACTGGCGCTAAACCAATCTCCGCATGCAAAACATCCAAGGCGCGATGAAAGCGCTCTTCACTCCAATCAAAACACAACACGGGAAACGGTTTTTGTTGATGCGCCTGCAATAATTTTTTGTTGTAGACATACCACATCGCCAAACCTTCTTCGATAGTCACCGGCATGGCGGGGCGACTCGCCAAAGATTGTGCCACCGCCAGCGGGTGACGATAAATGCCGATAAACTCCATATCCGGCACTACGTCGCGCCAACCGTCTAACACTAACAAGGTGCGCGGGTCTTTGAATCCCCACAGCGGTTTATCCGCGTACTCGGCAAGAATTTCTTGCGCGCGTTCGCGGTGTTGCGGCTCCCAAACCGCTGCGCTGTTATCGCCCAAGGTTTGCCAATCAGATATTTGTACTTTATCCAACAAAATTCCGGTAGGTTTTTTCCACGTCAGTCCATTGGTTTTGAAAATTGCTTCATGCAGATTGACGACATCCTGATTTTCACGATTGCCGCGACGATTGTATTCATTCCATGTGTGATGTTTGCCGAGAAACAGCCCGCCCTGTTGCAAGGAACCAGTCAAACAACTGGTGCCGGAGCGGTGCATGCCGAGTACACACAAAATACGCTGAGGTCTTTCTATTATCATCCGCTGCTCATTAGGATTTTGCCGCAAGCCCGAATCATAAAGCAGGCTCGTGCTAGATTGCACCCCGCGCCCATACCGTACAATGCCCACATGAATACCTGCACATGGAAATCTCCCGTTTTTCTCTCCATCAGCGTGGTGCTATTTCGCAATAGCAGCAGTGAACTGCTGCGCTTTCGCACACACCTCAGCGAGAGTATTCGTCAACTGCGCGCACAGCGTTCGGTAGCGCGCATTTCGCTCGTGGTGATCGATAACGCGGCCAGCGAAGACGGCGACAAGTTTTCTGCGCTGTTCACGCGCATAGACGGCGTGGATGCGGTGCGATTTATCTGCCCAGAAAAGAACTTAGGCTACGGAGC
>CAZHQZ010000125.1:0-4260 GCA_964534675.1 uncultured Pseudomonadales bacterium
GTCGCCCTCTGGGAGATAACGCAGAGTCACTGTATTTTGCGCGCCAGTCATTTTTTAATGATGTTTCAAAGTGGTTTTCATTTAAGCCGCCAGAATACGTATGGCTGAAAAAGGCATCGCCGCTAGAACAGGTCGCTGGGCAAGCATACTTCACGCGAAAAGCTGTAGATAATGGACTCAAAGAAATACCGGACGCTTCTGTGCTCAAGGTTGACTATGACGCCTTTTGCGCATCTCCTGTTGCTGTATACAAGGCTCTGTCAGAAAAGTTGTGTGCAATGGGGTATGAGTTACCAGAGTATGTGGGTAAAGATCAATTTGTGGCGACGAATGCTTCGCGGTTAACGCCTTCAGAGCGAGCGGTCATTAATAGCTATCTGGCAAAACTTCAGGAATAAATATTCGTGTTCATAAAAAATACCGTGCAAGACCTCGCGCTGTTTGGTGGTACGCCTGCGTTTGCTGCACCGCTGCACGTCGGCCGCCCCAATCGCCCAGACAAAGCCGTCTTTATGCAGCACGCCGATGAAATCTGGGAGAGCGCCTGGCTCACCAACAATGGGCCGAAAGTGCAGCAATTTGAAGCGGCGCTGTGCACCCTGCTTGGTGTGAAGCACGCGATTCCTGTGTGCAACGCCACCATCGGTTTGCAAGTGGCGATACGCGCGCTGGGCATCGACAGTGGCGAAGTCATCGTGCCGAGTTTTACCTTTGTGGCTACAGCGCATTGTTTGGAGTGGCAAGGCATCACGCCGGTGTTTTGTGATGTGGATCCTGTCACGCACTGCATGGATCCGGCAAAAATCGAACAACTCATCACACCGCGCACGCGCGCCATTTTGCCGGTGCATGTGTGGGGCAATATCTGTGATGTGGCGGCCATTGATGCCATTGCAAAAAAACACAAACTCAAAGTGCTCTATGATGCCGCGCACGCCTTTGGTTGCGACTATCGCGGAAAAATGGTGGGCGGTTTTGGCGATGCTGAAGTGTTCAGTTTTCATGCCACCAAGGTGATGAATACCTTTGAAGGTGGTTGTATCACCACCAATGACGATGAAGTGGCGCGCGTAATTCGCTTGATGATTAACTTTGGTTTTATCGGCAAAGATCAAGTCACCCATGTTGGCAGCAATGGCAAGATGAGTGAAATGTCAGCGGCGATGGGTTTGGCTTCGCTAGACGCGCTTGATGGTTTTGTCACACACAATCGTCGAAATTATCAGCAGTATCGCAGCCGCATTGCAGAAATAGCGGGCTTGTCCTTGGTCGAATACGATGAAAGCGGCAAACATAATTTTCACTACATCATCGTTAAAGTGGCAGAGGATGCGGGAATCAGCCGCGATACGATTGTGCGCGTGCTGGAAGCAGAAAATGTTTTGGCGCGGCGCTACTTTTATCCTGGCTGTCATCGCATGGAGCCTTATTGTTCACTTTATCCGAATGCAGGAATGTTGTTGCCAGAAACTGAAAAATTGACAGATGTTTTGCTGTGTTTGCCTAATAGCACAGCAACAACAAAGGTGGATATTGACAATATTTGCTGGCTATTAGCGTATGTGCTGACTGAAGGGCGCGTAATTTCAAATCGGGACATTAAGCGAGGTTTGAATCGCGATACTCTGTTAATTGAATAATCGTTAGACAATATAACCAAAGTAGGAATTAAAATTGCGTATGAAAAAAGTAATAGTAGTTGGAATAAACCCACAATATAATTACCCCGGAGACATAAAAAAATGGGGGGAAAGTAACACTTATTATGCTAGCAATTTAGGCGCATCATTTGTGTCCAGAACTATTATCAAAATGTTTGATGCGGATTATGTGGAAGACATAGAGAATGTAAAAAACTATAAAGACAAATATGAGCTATGCGTATTGGCTTTTACAAACCACGCCACTGATTGGCGCGATGTTTCTCCTTATGCCGATTTTATTGAAAAATTAAACATCCCAACTGCATTATTTTCTCTTGGCATACAAGATTACACGGCAAAGTCTGGATTGGTTGGTCCTTTGCATCACTCTATCAATCGCATTCTTAAATATGTAACAAAAACAACCGGATATATTGGAGTTAGAGGATTCCATACAGCAAGCCTCCTGTATAAAGAAGGCTACAATAATGTCATTCCTATTGGCTGCCCAACACTCTTTAATGGGATGAGTCGAAATCTATCAATCAATAAATCAGAACAATTCAGTCGGCCGCTATTTGTTTTTCATAGGACATTTTCCGATATATCTATAGAGTTGGTCAAAAATGTAACTATGTTGGGGCAAGACTTGTTTGATGAGGCCGTATTCACAAGCAACTTCCCTAATGACCAACTAAAAATTGATGAAACCAGTTTGTACTCGAAACATCTGTACGGGAAGGAAATGCTAGATAATATCAAAACAAATGGCGTTTTCTATGCTGACTATGACCGTTGGTTTAATTGCATTGGAAGCGCTGATTTTGTCTTTGGGCCTAGGCTTCATGGAAATATTGCTGGTATTGTTCAAGGGGTTCCCAGCTTATTAACTGCAAGAGACATAAGGGTTAAAGAAATAGCCAATTTCTTTAAAATACCTGTTGTTAATTATGAAGATATTGGCAGGCAAACACTAAAGGACTTATACAATTCACTCGACTATAGTGAATTTAATGCGTTGTACCCAAAACGGTATGATAATTTCATTGGCTACTTAACTAAAGCGGGAATACTGAAATACTACCATAAAGATGAAAATCCTTGTGAAATAAATTTTTCGTTTGATGACCTCCAAGAATATCGTGTGTCTATAAATCAAAAAATTGAAATAATGTATCAAAGAGCCCAAAATCTTGAGAAAAGGGTGCTAAAGCTGGAAAGAAAAAAATTATCAAACAAATTACCTCGCTTTATAAACAAGATTAAGCGACTATATAAAAAACAAAAAACTTAGACGGACTGCGACTAAAACAAATCGTAAGCGTTTAGAAGCGCACTTAATTCTTTTTTTGTATTAAACATTGTGGCGTCTAGTATAGATAAATGTGATACATGTTCGTGTTTGAACTGTTGATAGCTTATGGATGTCGGGCGTAAAAACTGTAGCTTAATGCCGTGCTTGGAAAAAGCATCTACACTATACAGCTCGACCCCGCCATGAGGGTTGATATAGTTGTCAGCGCCAAGCCTCTTATTGATCTCTATGACGCGCTCTTGTCCCTTTAGTGCATTATTTTTATCAATGGCTGATGACAAAAGAATTGGTGTTTTGATATTTAGATAGCTGCAATATTCATGAATAGTGTTTGTGACAAAGATCGATATATTGCTATCGGTATTTTCTAAGCATCGCTCTAAGAGTTCAAACGCCTCAAAAAAATAAGGTGCTTTTCGGTAGCTCTCTTGTACTTGGCGAAGAATTTTTTGTTTTTGTACAACAATATCAGTAGAGACGTGGCGTTGATTGATGTTGAGCAAAGAAGATTCTTTCAGTAGTGGTAGCGTTATAAAACGATCTTCGCCATTAACTAAAACTCTGTTGCGATTAATCCATCCGTTTTTGATCCACTGAACATCATCATGAATAACAAAAATATCAACAGCATTAATCAATTGAAAATAGCCGATATACGGCAAAAAATAGGGTTGCATAATGCCTAGCTTCATTGATACACCCACAAGTAAATGGAGCAAATAGAAAGTTGGAGAATAAAATAACGTCTTTTTACAGTCTAGAGCGCGGTAGCGGATTTTTATTTAGCTACGGCACTGGTATCCGCTTGTCAGAACCCTTGAATTGCACAAAGTGCTACTGTAGTATCACTTTATGCGCATAGAACTCGTCACGACATTAAAACGCCAAGCCACGGAACTGCTTTCAGATCTTGAAAAGAGCAGGGAGCCGATTTTGATCACGCAGCACGGGTTGCCCAGTGCGTACTTGCTGGATGTTGAGACTTACCAGCTGATGCAGCAGCGCATGGCGGTGCTGGAAGGCATTGCGCGGGGCGAGCAGGCGGTAGCAGAAGGGCGCGCCGTGTCGCACACACAGGCCAAGCAGCGTCTCGCTAAATGGCTGAAATAGTTTGGTCTGAGCCGGCGCTGACCGATTTGGATGCCATTGCCGACTACATTGCCTTAGAAAACCCAACTGCCGCCGCTGCCTTGGTGCAGCGTGTTTTTGTGCATGTGGAGCAGTTGGCGCAGCATCCAGAGAGCGGCAGCCGTCCGCCGGAGTTAAAAAAATCGCGCTATCGGCAAATTGTAGAGCCACCTT
>CAZHQZ010000126.1:0-4256 GCA_964534675.1 uncultured Pseudomonadales bacterium
GATGACTTCACTGATTTCTGAAGGATTCAGTTGCTGCATGTTTGCCAGTCCTCGTGTAAGAAGCCGCCGTCGGCTGCACTTCTTTTCAATGTCACAATTAAAATCTTTGCTGTTTTTACTCTTACGCCATCAATGCATCGGCCAGCTTTAACATACGGCCGCGCACAGACGCATCAATCACAATATCTTCTGCTTTGATAACCACGCCACCCAACAGAGCAGCATCTACCGTTGTTTGCAGCGCAACATTGCACTGCCATTTCTTAGATAAAGCCGCAGACAAGACATCGGCTGTTTTAGCTTCCAGCGGAAAAGCTGAAGCGATTTCAACGCCGATCACACGCTCTCTGCGCGCCTTCAACTCGCCAAATTGACTGGCAATTTCCGGCAACAGCGGCAAACGTTTATTCGCTGCCAACACACGCACCAAATTAGCCACTTTGGCATCCAGCTCATCGCCACAAACGTCTTTAACCAGTGCAGCTTGCTGCTCCGCAGTCGTTGTAGGCGTTGCGAGGAATGCCTGTACTTTGCTATTGCTCACGACAGCGGCAGCGGTATTCAGCATGCGCTGCCAATCCACCAGCGCATTGCTATCCAATGCCACTTCAAATACCGCTTTGGCATACGGCCTTGCCAGTGTTGCGCGCTCAGCCATGCCTTACAGCTCCGCCGCCAATTTGTCGAGCATATTGGCGTGCTGTCCGGCATCGATGGATGTTGCCAACACGCGTTCGGCACCGGTCAACACCAAAGCAGCCACTTGCTTGCGCAACTCTTCACGCGCGCGATTTTTCTCGCGGTCGATTTCTGCTTGCGCCGCTTGTTTCATGCGCTCACCTTCTTCACGCGCCTGCTCTTTGGCTTCTTCGATCATTTGCGTAGCGCGTTTGTTCGCCTGCTCAATAATGGCCGCTGCGTCATCTTTTGCTTGGCGCAACTTGTTAGCAGCTTCCTGCTTGGCCAGTTCGAGATCACGGCTCGCTCTATCCGCATTTTCTAAACCGTCAGCAATGCGTTTTTCCCGCTCGACCATCACACCAATAATGGCGGGCCACACAAATTTCGCGCAGAAAGCCACGAAAAGCAGGAAGAAGATCATCTGACCTATCATGGTAGCGTTGATATTCACGCCAACACCTCTCGGATAATGGATTTCACTGAATCACTCTTGAGCTGACACTACATCAGCTCAACGCAATCAGACGATGCCTTTGTCTTGCAGTGCAGGAAACACTACGAACAGGATGTACATAGCGATACCCACGCCGATCATTGGCACCGCATCCAACAGACCTGCGATCAAGAACATTTTGCCTTGCAACATTGGTGCAATTTCTGGCTGACGTGCAGAGCCTTCCAGCAACTTGCCACCCAAAATTGCGAAGCCAATCGCTGTACCCAAAGCGCCAAAACCAATTAACAGCGCAGCAGCAATAAGAGCCATACCCATGGTGTATCTCCTCAGTGTTTTGCGGTAAAAACCGACTTGTTGGTTAAAAAATTACTGGTTAAAAAACTATCTACATTCTCATCAAGGATGCTGTTCATCCGGCACTTCATGCGCCATTGCCATATAGACAATGGTCAACACCATGAACACGAACGCCTGCAGCGTGATGATGAGAATATGGAAAACAGCCCATGCCCACTGCAACACGCCGGCAAACAGACCAAAAAATAATCCCGCACTAAACAAGGTCGCGATCAAGATAAAAATCATCTCGCCGGCGTACATGTTTCCGAACAACCGCAAGCCCAACGAGATAGGCTTTGAAATCAACGATACTGTTTCCAATGCAAAGTTAATCATAATCAGCAGAGGAGCAAACAACAGCCCTATGCCGTGAAAAGAAGGGTGAAACGGATGGAAGGTCAATTCTTTAATAAAACCAATCAAACCTTTTTTCTGGATGCTGAAAAAAATCATCAAGAAGAAAACAGCAAAACTCATACCCAAGGTGATATTGGGATCGGTACTCGGCACCACTTTGAAGAAAAAGTGCTCATTACCCGCCGCCAATGCCGCCGCTTTAGGCAACATATCAATAGGCAGCAAATCCATAAAGTTCATCAAGAAAATCCATATAAATACCGTCAACGCTAAAGGAGCGATCACCGGATTATGGAAATGGAAAGTGCTTTTTACGTTGCTATCGATGAAATCAATCACCAATTCAACAAAGCTCTGCCAGCCGCGCGGCACCCCGCGCTGCATATTGCGAGTTACCGCCGCGAACGCGAGACAGAACAACAAACCCAGCACCAGCGACCAACCCAAAGAATCTAAGTGAAACGCCCAAAAGCCCATCTCTTTGGCTTCTTGGCTGGTGTGTGCAAGACCCCAAGTGCCGTCGGGAAACCGACCAAAGCACAGGTTTTGCAGGTGGTGCTGAATATAGCCGACGATGGTCAGGCCTTGTTCGCCCTGCCCTGCCGCTACTCCTGCTTGTTCAGACATAAAACACCATCTACCCGTTAATCGTTATCTGAGCCAACGTGCGCTCAATACCATCCCCAGCAACCAAGAGGCAAAGTAGCCCAAAAAGACTGCTGCTGGCGCAATGGATCTGTTCATAACAAACAGACCAGCAAACATCACAACCACTAAAACAAACTTACCCATCTCACCGCGCCGGAGCGAGGCCAACACCTGTCGCATGCGGCGAGCGCCAGTAAAGCGAAAGGCATAAATACCAAAATACAATCTTGGCAACGCTTCAATCATTCCACCCCAGAACAGTGCAGCAGCCCAAGCGGGCGAAACGAGCCACAAAATTGCGGCTACGACTGCCAATACCACTGTTTGAACTAGAGCGATGCGATACACGGGAGGGCGCGGTATACCGGTGTGCTGCGTACTATTCACCACACACCTCCACGAAACTGACCTCTCCGCAGCGCTGTTGCCTGCAACTGCAAAAGCGGCGCGCAGTATATAAGGCGCGCCCGTGATGGGCAATACGAATGATGTCAATTTGCATCCTTTTTGTGCAAGAAAAACACGAACACCCTATTTTGATGCAGCACAGTATGGGACTCACGCAGCAGCGGCAAAATTGCTCGAAAAATAGGCAATCGCTATACTGCGCGACCCCAGTGACGCGCGCAGCCACTCTCATGGATTTTCCCGAACACTTTGATGTGATTGTTATCGGCGGCGGCCACGCCGGCACCGAGGCCTGCTTGGCGGCTGCGCGCATGGGCTGCCGCACACTGCTGGTAACGCACAATGTCGAAACACTGGGGCAGATGTCTTGCAATCCCGCGATCGGCGGCATTGGCAAAAGCCACTTGGTAAAAGAAGTGGATGCACTCGGCGGTGCCATGGCACGCGCCACCGATCAGGCTGGCATTCAATTTCGCATCCTCAACTCGCGCAAAGGGCCGGCCGTGCGCGCCACCCGCGCGCAAGCGGATCGCGTGCTGTACAAAGCCGCTATTCGCTCGATACTGGAAAACCAGCCCAATTTGCAGATTTTTCAACAAGCGGTTGATGATTTGATCGTCGAGGGCGATGTCGTCAAAGGCGTGGTTACGCAGACCGATATCCGCTTCTTTGCCCCCTGCGTAGTGCTGACTACCGGCACTTTCCTCGGCGGCAAAATTCATATCGGCTTGGACAACCACGCGGGCGGGCGCGCAGGCGATCCACCATCAATAGCGCTGGCCGCGCGCTTGCGCGAACTGCCGCTGCGGGTCGATCGCCTAAAAACCGGCACGCCGCCGCGCATCGACGCACGCTCCGTCGATTTCAGCGCCGTGCAGCCGCAACCTGGCGATACACCGCTGCCAGTAATGTCCTTCATGGGTTCGGTGAGCGAACACCCGCAACAGGTGAACTGCTACATCACCCACACCAACGAGCGCACGCACGAGATTATTCGCGGCGCGCTGGATCGCTCGCCCATGTACACCGGTGTGATTGAAGGCATAGGTCCGCGCTACTGCCCATCGATTGAAGACAAAATTCACCGCTTTGCCGACAAACTGTCGCATCAAGTGTTTATCGAACCGGAAGGGCTGACCACGCACGAGCTGTACCCCAACGGCATTTCCACCTCGCTGCCGTTTGATGTGCAACTGGCTCTGGTGCGCTCGATACGCGGCATGGAAAACGCGCACATCACCCGTCCCGGCTACGCCATCGAATACGACTTTTTTGATCCGCGCGACTTGCAGCACACCTTGGAAACCAAACCTATCCAAGGCCTGTTTTTTGCCGGTCAGATCAACGGCACCACCGGCTACGAAGA
>CAZHQZ010000127.1:0-4146 GCA_964534675.1 uncultured Pseudomonadales bacterium
GGCACATTTTCCCGCGAACAAAAAGCGCTGTACGAATTGGTGTTGCAGGCGCAGCAAGCTGCGATTGATGTCATTAAACCGGGGCGACATTGGAATGAACCGCACGATGCTACGGTGAAAGTCATTACCGAAGGTTTGGTGAAGCTCGGTTTGTTGAAAGGAAAAGTCAGCACTTTGATAAAAGAAGCCGCGTACCGCGATTTTTATATGCACCGCGCCGGCCACTGGTTGGGCATGGATGTGCACGACGTGGGCGATTACAAATGTGGCGGCGAGTGGCGAGTGTTTGAGCCGAATATGGTGCTCACAGTTGAGCCGGGGATTTATGTGTCGCCGCACAATAAAAAAGTAGATAAAAAATGGCGCGGCATCGGCATACGCATTGAAGATGATGTTGTGGTCACCAAAAACGGTTGTGAAATTATTACAGCGCAAGCGCCAAAAACCGTGGCAGAAATAGAAGATTGGATGGCACTGCAACATCCACATCTTGCGTCAGCGATGGAAAAAACAGCCGCCAAGAAAAAAACAGCGCGCGCAAAATCCACGCGCCAACCTGCCAAGCATGGCTAAAGTAGTCGATGTCGCCATCGTTGGCGGCGGTATGGCGGGGGCAGCACTGGCGTTGCTGTTGGCGCAGCGTTTGCCAACACTGTCCATTGCCGTGGTGGAGCAACATGCGCTGCCCGTGCATGCCAGCGAGCAATTACCCCTGCCCAGTTTTGATGCGCGCGCAACGGCGCTGTCGTTCAGTACGCGGAAAATGTTGGACGAAGTGCAGGTGTGGCAAGCTTTGCAACACAGCGCGCAAGCTATTTTGCAAGTGCATGTTTCTGAGCGGCAGCGAGCGCTGGGTGTGTTGATGCGCGCAGAAGAAACGGGGCTGCCTGCACTGGGTTATGTGATTGAAAATCGCGTTTTAGGGCAGGTGTTGTTGCAAGATGTGCGCCAGCAAACGCGCATCGCCCTGCATGACAATACGCAAGTGCATGCGTTGGCGCTGCATGCCGATGCGGCGCAACTCACCATGCAAACCGGCAGCAGCGCAGAAAATATTTTGCGCGCAAAATTGGTGGTGGTGGCAGATGGCGCGCAATCGCGTTTGCGTCAACAGTTGGGCATTGCCGTGGATGAGCAGCCTTACGAACAACACGCTTTGGTTGCCAATGTGGTGACAGAATTGCCGCACGCCGCAGTGGCGTATGAGCGTTTTACGCAAGATGGCCCCATCGCATTGTTACCCTTGTTAGATTGCGAAAACAAACACCGAGCGGCATTGATTTGGACACTGCCAGACAAACAAATTGAAGAAATAATGCAATTGCCGGAGGTAGAGTTTTTGCAGCGCGTGCAGGAGCAATTGGGCAATCGCTGCGGGCGTTTATTGGCAGTGGGTGCGCGCCACAGTTATCCCCTGTCGTTAGTGCAAGCGCGCGAACAAGTGCGATCGCGCATTGTTTTGATGGGCAGTGCTGCACATCATTTGCATCCCGTGGCGGGGCAAGGGTTTAATTTGATTATGCGCGATTGTTTGGTCTTGGTTGAAACACTGGCAACAGCCACAGCGCATCAGCGCGACATCGGTGCCTTAGCCGTGCTGCAACAATATTTGGCGCAGCAACAGTGGGATCAGCAAAAAACCGTCACCGCGAGTGATTGGCTGCCGCGCCTTTTTTCGAATCGCCATGTACCGCACACCATGTTGCGCAGCGCTGCTTTGTTGGGCTTGGATTTTTTGCCGGGGATGCGTGAATGGTTTGCGCGCGAGGCGACAGGTTTATGAATGAAGTGTTTGACATAGTGGTTGTCGGCGGCGGTATGGCGGGCTGCGCGTTCGCCTGCGCGTTGGCGGAAATGGATTGCAAAATTGCTATTATCGACAATCAACAACCGCCAATTTTTTCAGTGGATAATTTTTTTGATGCGCGCGTGGTAGCGCTCAGCATGGCATCGCGCCAATTTCTGGCGCAGTTAGGTGTGTGGGATACGATAACTGCGCAGCGCGTGTCTGCTTTCGAGCGCATGCAGGTGTGGGATGCCGACGGCACGGCGCAAATCAATTTTGATGCGGCCGATGTACAGCAGTCGGCGCTAGGTTATATCGTGGAAAATGATTTGGTGGTGTCTGCGCTGCGTGAACGCCTGCAACAGCAGAGCAATGTGCAGTGGATATGCCCAGATGCAGTGGTCAATTTGCGCGACACACCCAGTGCGCCGCAGGCCACATTGTTGTTGCACAGCAGTGCAGAAGTGCAAGGCAAATTGATTGTCGCGGCGGATGGCGCGCAATCTTTGTTGCGCCAACTTTCTGGCATCAATACGGTGGAGTGGGATTACGGTCACAGTGCCGTGGTGGCCACCGTGCGCACAGAAAAACCGCACGGTGCAGTAGCGCGGCAGCGATTTATGACGCAAGGTCCTTTGGCTTTTTTGCCGCTGCGCGAAAATAACGGCGGCGAACACTGGTGCTCGGTGGTGTGGTCTATGGCGCCAGAATTGGCGCAGGAATTATTGGCGCAATCAGAGCAAGCGTTTGCTGTGCAACTGGCACGTGCGTTTGAATATGTTTTGGGTGAAGTGTTGGAAGTGCGCGGCCGCTTTGCGTTTCCATTGCGTCAACGCCATGCGCAGAGCTATCAGCGCGGTCGCGTGGTGTTGCTTGGCGATGCGGCGCACACCATCCACCCTTTAGCTGGGCAGGGCGTGAATCTCGGTTTTATGGATGTGCGTGTGCTGGCAGAAGAAGTGCAACGCGCGGCGAGAAAAAACATTGCACTGGCAGATAGCAGTGTATTGAAACGCTATCAACGGCGGCGGCGCGGTGCCAACCTCACCATGACGGCGACGATGGAATTGTTTAAGCAATTGTTTGCTCAGCGCTCCCTGTCGCTGCGCTGGTTGCGCAACACGGGGATGAGCGGTATCGACGGCATGCCGCTGCTAAAAAAACAAATTATGCGTCACGCGATGGGTTTATCGACGTAAAACTTTTTTATCAATACTTTCTCAAGGATGGAGAAAAAACATGGATGATTATTCTGAAGTTTTGCCATGGTTGGCATTAAACCGCTTGCCCGATATTGGGCCCGTCTCTCAGAAAAAAATATTGGATGCTGCAGGTGGCATGCAGGCCTTATTGCGCGCGCCAGAGCTGGTTTTGCAGAGTTATTTGCAGTCAGAGCAAGCGGCGTTGTGGCGCGCGTTTTGTGAAGGCAGTGTTGACAGTTTGTTACGACAACAGGCGCAGCGCGATCTGGAAGCCGCTGCCGCTGTGAGCGCTGCGATATTAACGGTAGAAAGTCAAAATTATCCGCTGTTGCTGGCGCAAATTTCTGCCGCGCCCACGGTGTTGTATGTACGCGGTGATGTGACGGCGCTGCATTTGCCTCAGTTGGCGATGGTGGGCAGCCGCAATGCTTCGGCTACCGGTTTGGAAATTGCGCAGGAATTTGCTGCGGCATTGGCACAACACGGTTTGGCGATAACCAGTGGTTTGGCTTTGGGTGTTGATGGCGCTGTGCATCGCGGTGCGCTGCAAGTGAATGGCCAAACCATTGCGGTGGTCGCTACGGGTGTGGATGACATCTACCCGCGCCGCCACACACAATTATTTGCGGATATTTTGGCAAACGGCGGGGCAATAGTGAGTGAATTGCCGCCGCAGTCGCCGCCCTTGGCGCAAAACTTTCCGCGCAGAAATCGCATCATCAGTGGGCTCAGTTTGGGAACGCTAGTGGTGGAAGCGAGTTTGCAAAGTGGTTCGTTGATTACGGCGCGTTACGCCAGCGAGCAGGGGCGCGAAGTGTTTGCCATGCCCGGCTCCGTGCGCTCGGTGTTTCATCGCGGCTGCCATGCGCTGATTCGTCAAGGCGCAAAACTGGTAGAAACCACGCAAGACATTTTGGATGAATTGGGTGGCTTGCTTGCCTTCAAGCAACAGGAATTTTTTGTCATCCACGCCGCGCAACCTGCTTTAGGTGGCCTGTCAGATACCGCTAAAAAAATATTTTCGGTGTTGGATTATGCGCCCGTGTCGCTGGATGCCTTGGCGGTGCGCTGTGCATTGCCGGTGGATGCGCTGGCAGCCGCATTGATGGATTTAGAAATGGAAGGCGTGGTGACGCAGCAGTACGGTTTTTATAGTCG
>CAZHQZ010000128.1:0-4115 GCA_964534675.1 uncultured Pseudomonadales bacterium
GAGCAAACCGATGTGCCGGAATCTGCCGATTGGTACAACAGTCGCTACATCATTGCGTGGGGTTCCAATGTGCCGCAAACGCGCACACCCGACGCACATTTTTTTACCGAAGCGCGCTACAACGGCACAAAAACAGTAGCGATTACGCCCGATTATTCTGAAGTCGCCAAACTGACCGATCACTGGCTGCATCCCAAGCAGGGCACGGATGCAGCGCTCGCGTTTGCGTTTGGTCATGTGATTTTGAAAGAGTTTCATGTCGATAAAACCGTCGATTATTTTGCCGATTACTGTCGCCAATACACGGACATGCCGCTCTTGGTGCGTTTGGAGCAGCGTGCCGATGGGCGTTTGGTGCCGGAGCGTTTTTTGCGCGCCAGTGATTTATCCGATTTGGATGAAAGCAATAATCCTGAGTGGAAAACTTTGGCGTTTGATGAAAACAGCGGACAGATTACCGTGCCGCGCGGTGCTATCGGTTTTCGTTGGGGTGAAAAAGGCAAATGGAATATTGCAGAAAAAGACAGCGCAGGAAGAGAAACAAAACTGCGTTTATCGCTGCAAGATTTTAACGATGGCGTGGCGGCGGTTAGTTATCCGTATTTTGGCGGTGTCGAGCACGAACACTTTGCGGCAGCAAAATTTTCTGACATTTTGGAGCGCAATATTCCCGTTAAAAAGCTCACGCTGACCGATGGTAAAACTTGGGCAGTGGCGACGGTTTACGATTTGCTGCTCGCGCAATACGGCGTGGATCGCGGTTTTGGCGGTGGCAATGTTGCAAAAACTTTTGATGAAGACGTGCCGGGAACGCCGGCGTGGCAGGAAAAAATTACTGGGGTGCCGCGCGCGGAAGTGGTTGCGATTGCGCGCGAGTTTGCAGAAACCGCCGCGAAAACGCGCGGGCGCAGCATGATTATCGTCGGCGCGGGCATGAACCACTGGTTCCACAACGATATGAATTATCGCGGCTTAATCAACATGCTGATGATGTGCGGCTGCATTGGGCAAACTGGTGGCGGCTGGTCTCACTATGTTGGGCAGGAGAAGTTGCGACCGCAAACAGGGTGGCAGCCTTTGGCGTTTGGTTTGGATTGGAGCAAGCCGCCGCGCCAGATGAACGGCACGTCATTTTTTTATTTTATGTCCGATCAATGGCGCTACGAAAAACTGGGCGTGCAAGAAATTCTTTCGCCTTTGGCGGATGCTAAAAAATTCAGTGCCAGCCAAGCGGATCTTAACTTGCAGG
This sequence comes from uncultured Pseudomonadales bacterium, assembly GCA_964534675.1. Classification (GTDB taxonomy): domain Bacteria; phylum Pseudomonadota; class Gammaproteobacteria; order Pseudomonadales; family UBA7239; genus UBA7239. The sequence continues at coordinate 1,250 of CAZHQZ010000128.1, forward strand.
CGATACGCATGGGTTGGCTGCCGAGTGCGCCACAGTTAAATCGCAATCCATTACAGATTGTAAAAGCGGCGGAAGCTGCTGGTAAAAGCGCGGCGGATTATGTGGTGAATGAGCTGAAAAATGGAGTGCTAGATTTTGCGTATGCAGACCCTGATGCGCCAGAAAACTTTCCGCGTGCGATGTTTATTTGGCGCTCTAATTTGCTGGGTTCATCCGGCAAAGGCCATGAATACATGCTGCGGCATTTGCTCGGCACGCGTCACGGTTTGCAAGGCAAAGATTTGGGTGAGCGCGGCGCAGTGAAGCCGGAAGAAGTGCGCTGGCGCGATGAAGCACCAGAGGGAAAATTGGATTTATTGGTGACACTGGATTTTCGCATGTGCACCACGGCGTTGTATTCCGACATCGTGTTGCCTACGGCTACTTGGTATGAAAAAGATGACCTGAATACCTCAGACATGCATCCATTTATTCATCCTCTGTCAAAAGCGGTGGATCCTGCGTGGGAGTCGCGCAGTGATTGGGATATTTTCAAAGGTGTAGCAAAAACTGTTAGCGAAATGGCAGAAGGGGTTCTTGGTGTAGAAAAGGATGTGGTATTAGTGCCGATATTGCACGACACGCCGAATGAATTAGCCATGCCGTTTGGTGTGATGGATTGGAAAAAAGGCGAGTGCGAGCCGATACCAGGAAAAACCATGCCGTCGATAGTGACAGTTGAGCGCGATTATCCCAATTTGTATAAAAAATTTACGTCGCTAGGACCTCTATTGGATGCGCAGGGCAATGGCGGCAAAGGCATGAACTGGAATACACAGGATGAAGTACAGTTTTTAGGCGAGCTCAATCACCGCGTGTTGGATGAAGGTGTGAGTTGTGGTCGCCCCAATATTTATACTGCGATTGATGCGGCGGAAGTGGTGTTGCATTTGGCGCCGGAAACTAACGGCCATGTGGCAGTGAAGGCGTGGAAATCGCTGGGCGAGTTTACCGGTCGAGATCACACACATTTAGCGAAAGGCAAAGAACACGAGGCAATTCGTTTTCGCGATATTCAAGCGCAGCCGCGCAAAATTATTTCTTCGCCGATTTGGTCCGGTTTAGAAGATGAACATGTCAGCTACAACGCGTGTTACACCAATGTGCATGAATTGATTCCGTGGCGCACACTCACCGGCAGGCAGCAGTTTTATCAAGATCACGCGTGGATGATTGCTTTCGGCGAAGGTTTTATGCAGTACCGCCCACCCGTGGATACGAAAACTATTGCGCCGCTGCTCAATAAACGCAGCAACGGCCATAAAGAAATTGTGTTGAACTGGATTACGCCACATCAAAAATGGGGCATACACAGCACCTACAGCGATAATTTGTTGATGCAAACACTGTCGCGCGGTGGGCCGATTGTGTGGCTTAGTGAAGACGATGCACGCAGTGCGGGTATTGAAGATAACGATTGGATTGATTTGTTTAACGTCAACGGTGCAATTGCCGCGCGTGCGGTGGTGAGTCAGCGTGTGATGCCAGGCATGGCGATGATGTATCACGCGCAAGAGCGCATCATTAATATTCCAAAATCCGACATTACCGGCACGCGCGGCGGCATACACAATTCCGTCACACGCATTGTGCAAAAACCAACGCACATGATCGGCGGTTATGCACAGCTCGCTTATGGGTTTAATTACTACGGCACATGCGGTACCAATCGCGATGAATTCGTTATCGTGCGCAAAATGAACAAAGTGGATTGGTTGGATGATGAGCCTGTGCCAGCTACCAAGGAGACAACGCGATGAAAGTTCGCGCGCAAATTGCCATGGTGTTGAACCTCGATAAATGTATCGGTTGCCACACTTGTTCCGTTACTTGCAAAAATGTGTGGACGAGTCGCGAAGGTGTGGAATACGCGTGGTTCAATAATGTGGAAACTAAACCAGGGATTGGCTACCCGAAAGAATGGGAAAACCAAGATAAATGGAATGGCGGCTGGGTGCGCACCGCTAAAGGCAAACTGGTGCCGCGCACGGGTGGGCGCTGGCGTTTGTTGTCCAAGATTTTTGCCAACCCTGATTTGCCGCAAATTGATGATTACTACGAACCGTTCACTTTTGATTATCAGCATTTGCATGCCGCGCCAGACAGCGCGCACCAACCCACCGCGCGCCCGCGCTCGTTGATTAGCGGCGAGCGCATGCAGAAAATTGCATGGGGGCCAAACTGGGAAGAAATTCTTGGTGGTGAGTTCGCCAAGCGCAGCCAAGATAAAAACTTTGACAATGTGCAAAAAGATATTTATGGACAGTTTGAAAAAACCTTCATGATGTATTTGCCGCGCTTGTGTGAGCACTGCCTCAACCCTGCCTGTGTGTCAGCCTGCCCATCGGGTGCAATTTATAAGCGCGAAGAAGACGGTATTGTGTTGATCGACCAAGACAAATGTCGCGGCTGGCGCATGTGTGTCTCCGCTTGCCCTTACAAAAAAATCTATTACAACTGGAAGAGCGGAAAATCTGAAAAATGTATTTTCTGTTATCCGCGTATTGAGATGGGCGAGCCGACGGTGTGTTCGGAAACTTGCGTGGGGCGCATACGCTATTTAGGTGTGATGCTGTATGACGCCGATCGCATCGAGCAGGCGGCAGCCGTGCCGGCAGAAAAAGATTTGTATCAAGCGCATTTGGATATTTTTCTCGATCCGCATGACCCGCAAGTGCAAGCCGCTGCGCGCGCAGAAGGTGTTCCTGAGAGCTGGTTGGAGGCGGCAAAAATATCGCCGGTTTATAAAATGGCGATTGATTGGAAATTGGCGCTGCCGCTGCATCCTGAATACCGCACGCTGCCGATGGTGTGGTATGTGCCGCCG
>CAZHQZ010000129.1:0-4081 GCA_964534675.1 uncultured Pseudomonadales bacterium
AGCGCATCTTTCAACTCGGAGCGATCTTCACCTTCAATGCGACGTGAGATGCCACCCACGCGCGGGTTGTTGGGCATCAACACCAAATAGCGGCCGGCCAGGCTGATAAAGGTGGTCAGTGCCGCGCCTTTGTTGCCGCGCTCTTCTTTATCAATTTGGACGATGACTTCTTGGCCTTCGCGGATCACATCGCGAATATTGATGCGACCTTCGATCTCGTTCGGTTGTTTGCTGAAGTACTCGCGGCTGATTTCTTTCAGGGAGAGGAAGCCGTGCCGCTCAGCGCCATAATCGACAAATGCCGCCTCAAGGCTGGGCTCAACGCGGGTAATTCTTCCTTTGTAAATATTGGCTTTTTCTTGGCGACGATTGGTGTGTTCAATGTCCAGATCGTACAGTTTTTGTCCATCTACGAGTGCGACGCGTAGCTCTTCAGGCTGTGTCGCATTGATTAACATACGTTTCATATCAGTTCTGTCCTTTCACAGGTATTGGCCTAAGCCAATGCGTAGCGAGTGCGTGCATTGCCCTGCAGGACGGCTGGGTCGGCAATCGGATTCCGGTGTTTCTGTGGCTGCGCGTGCGTCTTATCGCAACAGAAAACAAAGCGCGGAGTGGTCTTGCTGCCTTTGTATACGTCTTGTGCCAAATTCATTTGGAAGGCACAAAACGAGAAAATCAGTCATCACTACAGGGTGGGCAATGCGGTTTGCCTGCTGTACAGGCGAGAATCCGGTAACTGGCAGCGTGTCTTGTCGGAGCTGCGCGATACCACCCTGCCCAAGGCTTCGGCGTAGGTTGCCGACAGCAATTTGGGGCATCCCACTATAGCAATGTCCGCTAACTTATTCAAATACAATGAAAAAATGTGGGAATTTGTCTAGGCAAAGCAGCGCGCTCTGCTAGACTGAGGGCGACCACGCAGGAGCACATAAGGAGGTGTTTGTGGGAGTCGATACCAGACGCAGCGCCGGCAGGCCGCGTAGCCAAGCCAGTCACGAAGCTATTTTGAAAGCATGTTCAGCGTTGCTGGAGAGCAAGCCCTACGGCGAAATCACCATTGAAGCCATTGCCCAACTAGCGGGTGTCAGCAAGGCGACCATCTACCGCTGGTGGCCTAGCAAGGTCGCCCTAGTGATTGAGGTGCTAACGGAGAAAGCCCTGCACATGCCGCAAATTCCTTTTGATGGTCGCAACCTGCGTGCGCACTTGCTGGCCTGCTTGAAAGGCGGCTACAAAACTTTGCTGCGCGGCCGGATGACTCCTGTGTTGTTGGCCGTGTTGGCAGAGTGTCGCACCGATGCCGCCATGCTGGATTTGCTCTACAACAGTTTTTTTGCGCGCTTGCAGGCTATCGGTTTGCGCGATTTGCAAAAAGCTGTTGAAACCGGCGAACTGGGTACTTCAGTGCGGCTGGATGTGCTATTGGATCAGTTGTGGGGGCCGCTCTATTACCGCGCGCTGATTGCCGGTAAGCCTGTGGATGATGCCTATCTCGAAAGTCTGCTGGTCAATTTATCTGCGCTCAATTAGCGCCTACGCCAGTTTATTGCTTCCCCGCTATCCCCCCACAAGCTAGGGCAATTCAGTTAGAATTGCGCGCTTCATTGCAGCCGTTTGCCGCTGCCCGCAGTAATTTAAGCAGTAATCAAATGTAGTAATAAAAAGGAACATGCCGCATGGCTGATCTCGCCAAAGAAATTCTGCCCGTCAATATTGAAGATGAATTGAAACAGTCCTATCTGGATTACGCGATGAGTGTCATCGTCGGTCGCGCCTTACCCGATGCGCGCGACGGCTTGAAGCCCGTACATCGCCGCGTGCTGTTTGCGATGAGCGAGTTGGGCAATGCGTGGAATAAACCGTATAAAAAATCGGCGCGTGTGGTCGGTGATGTAATCGGTAAATACCACCCACACGGCGACTCTGCTGTGTACGACACTATCGTGCGTATGGCGCAGCCGTTTTCCCTGCGTTACATGCTGGTGGACGGGCAGGGCAACTTCGGTTCGATAGACGGCGATTCGCCAGCGGCCATGCGTTATACCGAAATTCGCATGTCAAAAATCGCACACGATTTGTTGGCGGATTTGGATAAAGAAACAGTCGATTATGTGCCGAACTACGATGGCACCGAGTTGATTCCAGAAGTGATGCCCACGCGCATTCCCAACTTGCTGGTGAATGGTTCATCTGGCATCGCGGTTGGTATGGCAACCAATATTCCGCCACACAATATCGGCGAAATTGTTAACGCTTGTTTGGCCTTGGTATCCAATCCTGATTTATCCATCGATGAATTGATGGAGTATGTGCCAGGGCCGGATTTTCCTACAGCCGGTATCATCAACGGCAAAGCGGGCATTGTGGAAGCGTATCGCACAGGGCGTGGGCGCATTTATGTGCGCGCGCGCGCCACGGTTGAACGCGATGAAAAATCGAGCCGCGAAACGGTGATCGTTTCTGAATTGCCGTACCAAGTTAACAAAGCGCGTTTGATTGAAAAAATTGCTGAGCTGGTCAAAGAAAAGAAAATAGACGGTATTTCAGAATTGCGCGATGAGTCTGACAAAGACGGTATGCGTATTGTCATCGAGTTGAAGCGCAACGAATCTGGTGAAGTGCTGCTCAACAATTTGTATGCACAGACACAGATGCAAACCGTGTTTGGCATCAACATGGTGGCGTTGATAGACAACCAGCCGCGCACTCTGAATTTGAAAGAAATGCTGGAAGCTTTTGTGCGCCACCGTCGCGAAGTGGTGACGCGCCGCACCGTGTATTTGCTGCGCAAGGCGCGCGAACGCGGCCATATTTTAGAAGGCTTGGCCGTTGCAATTTCTAATATCGACGAAGTGATTGAGTTGATTCGTCAATCGCCCACACCGACGGATGCTAAAGAGCGTTTGATTGCACGCGGCTGGAAGCCAGGCACGGTGGCACAGTGGTTGGAGAGAACCGGCGATGCCGCCTGCCGCCCTGAAAACTTAGGCGCAGAGTTTGGGTTGCGCGAAGGACAGTACTATTTATCTGCGGAACAAGCGCAAGCGATTTTGGATTTGCGTTTGCATCGCTTGACCGGCATGGAGCACGAAAAACTGCTGACCGAGTATCAAGAAAAACTGGCGCAAATTGCCGAATATCTGGATATTCTGGGTAGCTATGCGCGTTTGATGTCAGTGATCCGAGAAGAGTTAGAGCAAGTAAAAAGCGATTACAACGACAGTCGTCGCACAGAAATTATCAGCTCGCAGTTGGATCTCACAACAGAAGATTTGATCACGCCAGAAGACCGTGTGGTAACTATTTCACACGGCGGTTATGCCAAGGCACAGCCGCTAGAAGTGTATCAAGCACAAAAACGCGGCGGCATGGGTAAATCGGCTACCGCAGTAAAAGATGAAGATTTTGTTGAACATTTGTTGATTGCCAACACGCACGACACCATGTTGTGCTTCAGCAATATGGGCAAAGTGTACTGGTTGAAGGTGTATCAAATTCCAGTTGCAGCGCGCGGTTCGCGCGGCAGACCGATGATTAATTTGTTGCCCTTGGATGAAGGCGAGCGCATCACTTCTATTCTCACAATCAAAGAATACACAGCCGATCACTATATTTTCATGGCAACCGCCAATGGCACGGTGAAGAAAACTTTCTTGACCGAATTCTCGCGTCCGCGTTCGGTGGGTTTGCGCGCAGTAGAGTTAGATGAAGGCGATGTGTTGGTCGGCACGGCGATTACCAATGGCACGAATGACATCATGCTCTTTGCCAGTAACGGCAAAGCGGTGCGTTTTGAAGAAGCGGATGTGCGCGCCATGGGGCGTTCCGCGCGCGGCGTGCGCGGTATTCGTTTGGCGGATGGCGCGCGCATGATTGCGCTGATTGTGCCGGCAGAAGGTGGCAAGATTTTGACAGTGAGCCAAAACGGTTACGGCAAGCGCACGGAAGCTTCAGAGTTTCCCACCAAGGGTCGCGGAACGCAGGGGGTAATTGCCATGCAAACTTCTGAGCGCAACGGCGATGTAGTCGGCGCGGTGCAAGTGTTTGACGGCGATCAACTGATGCTGATTTCCGATCA
>CAZHQZ010000130.1:0-4078 GCA_964534675.1 uncultured Pseudomonadales bacterium
ATCCATCATGGCGTCAATTTGAAAATCAAACAGTGGGCGCGCCGTGCTGCCCATCAGTTGTGGTGCGATATAAATAATCAGCTCATCGACAAGATTTTCTTTTACAAAAGCGCCGGCTAGCGTTGCACCGGCTTCGACTAAAACTTCATTGCATTGTCGGTGTGCGAGTTCGCTGAGTAGTGCTTGCAAATCAATATGATTTTCTTTTAAAGGCAGCGTGCAATGTGTGATGTGTGCAGGTAGTGGATTGGTGGGTTTTTGAGTGGTGCACCACAACGATGGGGTTGTGTCAGAAAAGAAGGGAGTGTCGAGTGCAACGCGAGCGTGTTGATCAAGTAAAACACGCAGTGGTTGACGGTTATTAAGTTGCTTCAGCGCATCGCTATTTCGCACTGTGAGCCTTGCGGCATCGTGCAAAACGGTATCAGCCGAGGAGATGATGGCGCAGCTGCGGGCGCGCAAAAACTGCACATCTTCACGCGCCGCTGCGCCGGTAATCCATTGCGATTCGCCGGATGCCATGGCGGTGCGCCCATCCAAACTCATTGCCATTTTGATGCGCACAAACGGCAAACCTGTTTGCATGCGTTTGATAAAACCGAGATTGATTTCTTGTGCTTCTTTTTCTAGTAATGGCCCGTCCACTGCGATGCCTGCGGCGCGCAATTTTTGTAAACCGCGACCGGCGACTTGCGGGTTGGGGTCTTGCATGCCGTACACCACGCGCGCGATGCCAGCGGCAATTAATGCTTCGCAGCAGGGGCCGGTTTTGCCGTGATGTGAGCAGGGTTCCAGTGTGACATACGCCGCCGCGCCGCGCGCTTTTTCTCCCGCTTGTTGCAGCGCGTGAATTTCGGCGTGCGCCGCGCCGGCAGTTTCATGCCAGCCTTCCGCGATACAAATGCCGGAGCTATCGACAATCACACAGCCAACGCGCGGGTTGGGTGAGGTGCTGCACAGTCCGCGCTCTGCCAGTTGCAGGGCGCGCGTCATGTGTTGCTTGTCAGCGTTGGTGAACACGGTGTTATGCGTGTTGTTGGGGTTGCAGTTTGTCAATTTCGGCGCGGAATTCGTCGAGATCTTTGAAGTCGCGATACACCGACGCAAAACGCACATAGGCAACTTGATCCAAGCGCCGCAGTTGTTCCATCACCTGTTCACCGATCGTGCGCGAAGACAATTCGCGCTCACCCGTGGCCTGCAATTTGTGTTTGATATGCGTGAGTGCGGATTCAATGTCTTCCATGCTCACGGGGCGTTTTTCCAGTGCTTTTTGCATGCCGGCGCGCAATTTGTGTTCATCGAATGGCACGCGTGAGCCGTCACTTTTGATGATGCGCGGCATCAACAGTTCAGCCACTTCATAGGTGGTGAAACGCTCGTGGCAGGTGAGGCATTCGCGGCGACGGCGCACTTGATCGCCCTCGGCCACTAAGCGTGAGTCGATAACCTTGGTGTCGGTTTCGGAGCAAAACGGGCAGTGCATGGTCGGTGGATCCTTGATCTACAATGGCGCTGATTGTAACTGTGAATGCCGACCATGACCGAGACCAGTCATTTTTTTGCCTACCTCAGCAAACTGCGTTGGATAGAGCGCTGGGGTATGAAACGCAATGCCATCCGCGAAAATGTGATGGAGCACAGTTTTGAAGTGGCGGCGGTGGCGCACACACTGGGGGAGTTGTACAACCAGCATCACGAAGAAAAAATCGATCTCGGCACGCTGGTGCTGACGGCCTTGTATCACGATGCCTCGGAAGTGTTGACCGGCGATTTGCCGTCGCCCATCAAATATCACAACGAAAAGATTCGCGATGCTTACAAGGAAGTGGAACACGCCGCTGAACGCGAAATGTTGGCGATGTTGCCCAAGTCTTTGCAGTCTGTGTACGCGCCTTATTTGTTGTCTGAACGTGTGGACCCCATCGTCAAACAACTGATTAAAGCGGCTGACATCATCGTGGCGTACACCAAATGCAAAGCAGAAACCGTGGCGGGCAATCCCGAGTTCAGTAAAGCGATGAAAGACACGGAAGAAAAACTGTCACACATTGCCCTGCCGGAAGTGCGGCAGTTTTGTGAAATGTTTTTGCCGAGTTTTAGTTTGACCTTGGATGAGTTGATTAAGCCGAAGGCTTGATTACTAGAGGTTTTGCGGAGGTCGGTTAGCGTTTCCATATGGGGTTATTGTCCACGAAGCGCCCTACTTCGTTGGGCTGTAGGTTGGCTTTGAGTGCATCATCTGTACATCGCATCACGCGAAATGTCTGGTTTTCATACAGCATGTTTTGTCGACAGGCTTTGGCTACTGCGTTTTGCATGGGTCTAGCGATGGCGTTGAATTTTGAAAAACGCCATGAGAGTTTGTCTATGACTAAGGTGAAGTTGATTGGTTTGCTCCAAGAGTAAATTTTTTCACCATTAGACGTTGTTTGTGTGGATAGTGCGTTGCGCATCAGTTCATAGCAGTCCGTAAAACTGTCGTTCTGGGGAAGGAGGTAGTCTACTGACCATACTGCCCCCATCCATCCGCATTTGGCTAAAGTAGTGTCTGGTGGATTTTTTAATAAGTATTGCGTGGTTTCCAAGATATTTTGATTGTAGGTGGTATTCAGCAGAGCTGTATCGCCTGTTTTTTTATTTAGTGTTAGTGTTTGAAGGAAAATTGTCTTTTGATTGGTTGGTGAGAAAAAAATAATGAGCAGAAGAAATACGGGGGCAATAGCTGCGTGAATATTGTGTAGAGAAAGAATTGATAATGCTAGGATTAGTGAAACAAGCGTCAAAGTATATCGCTCAAAAAATGCCTGATTAATAATAAAAAACCATACGCCAGTCATAAGTGTTGATAGCAACATTATTATGGTTAACTTGGTCGTGTTGTTTTTTTTGTGTTGGAATAAGTGAAATATCAATAGGGTACAAGGTAAAGCAATAAGAATAGTGCCGATGACCCCGAATTTTGTTTTGCTATAGTTAAGTAGCAGGTCTGCATTCTGTGAAATGTTACCGATGATGGCACTAATTGGATTCTGCGAGACCAACAATTTCCCAATCCCCATAGCGCCATTGCTGCTTAAAAAGTTGTTGTTGGTTCGTAGGGATGCAAAAAAATCACCTGATTTGGCGAAAAGAAAGGTGCTATGGTATGGGAAATAAAGAAGTGCGTAGCTGAAGGCAAGAGCCAGTAGGGCAAAAATACATTCTTGTAGGATGAGTAGAGATTCTTTTTTGTCGAATTTCCAGCACAGGTATTGCTCAATTGCTAGATATAGAATTATTCCTCCGATCATAGGGAGGGAGATCAATTTTGCACGTAACGATAAAGCTATAGCTAGTGCTGTAAATGTATAGCGCTTTCGAATGCTGATTCTCGTATCAATGGCATATGTGCTTGCGACAATAAAAAAAAGAATTGCTGGCATTTCCCCAAGAAAGAATGTCCACCACTGTATGTCGAGAAGAACAAATGCTAGGCAAAAACTGGCGGTTAGCACTGTGCTGCTAGGAACGACTGCGCGCAGTCGAAAAATAAAAAACAAGAAAATGGAGAGATTTAGCAGGGCTGCGGCTAACCCAGGCGTCCATAAATTGTTGCCTGCAATTTTCGTTGCCAATGCTCCGGCTATAGTGAGTACAGAGCCTGATGTGGTGGTTGAAAGTAGCTCAAAACTATAAGGGGTTATATGTTTGGGAGGGGAGGCGACTAATTTTGCTGCATCTATGTGAATTGCCGAGTCATATAAAAAAGGTGTTTGGTTAACCTCAAATAAAACGATGGCCGCAAAGTACAAAAATGGTAGCAAAAACAAATAGCGCGCCACGAGAGAGCGAACAAACCGATGCTTCACGGCGGCGTTGTGCGTGGAGGGTATCAGCGATACACCGGATACTTCGCGCACAGTGCTGACACTTTGTCGCGCACGGCGGCAATCGTCGTTTCGGCATCGCCTTTTTCCAGCGCGTCGAAAATGTCACAGATCCAGTTGGCTAATTCGCGGCATTCCGCTTCGCCAAAGCCGCGCGTGGTGCAGGCGGGTGTGCCGATGCGGATGCCGGAGGTCACCATCGGTGGGCG
>CAZHQZ010000131.1:0-4029 GCA_964534675.1 uncultured Pseudomonadales bacterium
GCATGCCGCATGTGTGGCAAACGCTGGCCATGTTTATTCCCGAAGGCAAAACGGCGATCAACCGCATCGGCAGTTTTATCGCCAAACATCTATACGAAAAAGACTTAGCCTAAAAAAATTCTTTAAGACTTTTTATCGGTCTGTCTGCGTTTGGGAGCTGGCTCTTGCGCCTCAGCTACGCTCTCTGGAAAAACCTTGGCGTACAGATCATCAAACGATTCCTGTAAACATTGCGCGTAAAAACTTGGATCTTCCATCTTTTGTCTGTCAGCAGTAAAAGCAATCGTCAATGATTGCCAAGTGCTAGATAGCGTATGAAACAACCCCGTATTCGGCATTAAAGGTGCCATACCAAAAGCATCAATCATCTTTGCGCCGCAAAAGTACAGCGGCTCCGTAGAGCCAGCCAAGTTGGCAATAATGGTATTGCTGGCTGGAGGAAACTTATCCAGAACACCAGACTCCACCGCTGTTTTTACGCCCCAAGCGACTAAACCTGAGTACATGCAATTCATAGCATCTGCCACTACATTATTTCCTAATGCCTTGGCGTAAGCTTTTCCTGCTTGTGATTCTTTGTGAACTTTTTTCAAGCGCTCCAGTGGGTCTTTGACATCTGTGCGCAGAGCCACATTGGCCAAACTGATTTTTTCATTACCAGAAACCAGCTCACCCTCTTCTTTTTTGATACTCATGGGGACAGCAGCCACCAGCGAGTCTTCCGGCATTTCTGCCTTGGCTTGTAAATAGCGGCGCATGCCGCCACCGATAACACTGAGTGCAATATCAGAGAGCGTTACACCGCCAACTTGCTTTCTAATTTTGTGAATCGCTTCCAGAGGAATATTGGCGCGATCGACCACACGCCTTGGTGAAACCGCGCCATTAAAGCGGGTTTTATTTTTATGTAGCTGCTTTAATTCACGCGACTCGATACCGCGAATCACCGAGTTATACATGCCGAAAGCACGTCCAACCATGCGAATAATATTGCCGGATTTATAAATATTGTTTAGCGCCGCATTCGCTAATATTTTTGGCAAGCGCATGTCAGATTCATATTCCACAAAGCGCTCAAAGTCAGCTTCTACCGCTTGTAAGCGCAGAGAGCTGTTGTCCATCACTTTGTGAAAGCTATTGAAAACTTCCATAGCCGTTTTTCCATCCATCAGCGCGTGATGGATTTTAAACAAAACAGCAAAACATCCGGCCGGTATACCATCAATTTGATCCAGTCCATCAATAACATGCACTTCCCACAACGGACGGTTGCGATTTAATGGCTGCGCATGCAAATTGGCCACCATGGAACACAATTTTTGCCAGTTACAGGGCTTGGGCAAGGCAATATGGCGAACGTGATAAACCTGATCAAAATACTGATCTTCCACCCAGTAGGGCTGATCGATATTGAAAGGCACTTCCATCAATTTACAGCGCAACAGCGCTAAATCACCCTGTATTCTGGTTTCAAATAAGCGATTGATGTCTTTGAACTCTACGCCTCCCTCTTTTGATGAGGGATCATAAATAGCCAGCATAGACATGTGCATAGGCATGCCGTGCATTTCGGCATGTAGAAAGAGCGCATCCAGTCCACTCAGTTGTTTCATAAAATTACCGCTCGTATTTTATTGCAGAAAAATCTTTCGATTTTTCATTTCAGAAAGAGTGCGCTTGAATACACGATCAACAGTTGCCTCTGCGGCAAAGCCTAAACGCTCGGCAATGCCATGCTTTTCAATCCATCCAATGTGGTAGATGTCGGCATCAGGGTGGCGCGAAAAAATATATTCTTCGCTGGTTAGAATCTTATCCACCAAACCTAATTCAACCGATTTTTTACCAAACCATGTTTCGCCTGTGGCTACAACGTCAATGTTGAGGTTGGATCGAGAAGCCAAAACAAAATCTTTGAACAAGTCGTGTGTGTCTTGGATTTCTTGTTGAAACTTTTCGCGACCTTTTTCGGTGTTTTCTCCGAGCATGGTCAGTGTGCGTTTGTACTCCCCTGCCGTCAGCACTTCGTAGTCAACGTCATGTTTTTTGAGCAGGCGATTAAAGTTGGGGATCTGTGCCACCACCCCAATGGAACCGATGATGGCGAACGGCGCAGCAAAAATCTGACTGCCGATACAGGCCATCATATAGCCACCGCTAGCAGCCACTTTGTCCACACACACAGTCAATGGGATGTCTTTGTCGCGAATGCGTTGCAACTGCGACGCTGCAAAGCCATAGGCATGCACCATGCCGCCAGCACTTTCCAAGCGCAGCACCACTTCGTCTTGTGTTTGAGCCTGCGTCAGGATAGCGGTAATTTTTTCCGCAAGCATTTCGGCATCAGAGGCTTTGATGTCGCCTGAAAAATCCACCACAAACAGGCGTGGCTTGCGCGCCACCTCCTCAGGGTGTTTCTTTTTATTGGCTTTTTCTACCTTTAATTTGGCTTTGGCTGCTTTCTTTTCTGCTTTGACGGCCGCCTCATAATCATCTTCAGACAAAATAGCAGCCTGCACGGTCTGCGAAATGTCTTCATATTTTTCATTAAGGTTTTTTATTTCGACATAGCCCTGCTTCTCCATTTTTTTTAAGCGTTGGGTAGTCGAAGTTAATGTGGCTAACAGAAAACCGATCGCGGCAACGATGGTAATGGTCTTTGCTAGAAAAATGCCGTACTCAAAAAGAAATTCCATAAAATCCTGAATTAATTACCAACTTTTCATTGCATTTTTGGCGGCATCATTAACAGGATTGACGGTCAAGTTTTGCCCTGCTGGAACCACTTCATAAATAGCGCCATCTGCAATAGGAATAAAACCCAAAGTAGCTAAATGCGCAGAGACAAAAGGCAGTACAGCGGGATGATTATTGAGGAAGCTCCAAGTGTCGAACAGGCTGCTGCTATTCAAAACTTCAGGGGCTTTTTGCGCGACCAGTTTGTCTAACTGCAATTCAATAAAGCGACCAGAGATTGTTTCTAGGCGATAACCTGAACGCAAGCCGACATACGCCATCAGCGGTGGCCAGGCAAACATTCTTGCCGTCAGTTGCCATTGCTGCCCTTCAACTTCGCGGCTGTTGAATGCACCTGAAGGTTCTTGCATTTCGGCAATGTAGTTATTGGCCTCTTTCTTGCGGAAACTTACGGTGACAATCACATTGGTATCACTGCTGGCAGATTTGTAGCTGTAGACATCTTTGCCAGCCAAGCCTGCAATACCTGCTGCCACCAACAGAAAAACACCAATACAGCCGCGCACAAAACCGGCGATCCACTTTCTATTGCCCAATAATTTGATAGAGAATGCGACGGCAGCGACTGCCAAAATAAAAAGTAACACCGCAACTATTTGGTAAACCATTACCTGACTCCTTAGATATTCAGCAATTAGTTGGTAGGGAAGCCCAAGGCGCTGACGCTCTCTTCTGCAATTTCCAAAATAGAGTTGTCTTGCTTGTGAACCGCAATATAGGCTTCAAGGAAGTATTCAATACTCATCACGGCATCCGCAAATGTTTCCATCAACTGCGGAATAGCACCGCTGGCATCGGAGCGTATCAATTTGGTATCTACAAACTGAATGCAAGATTCCGTCACTTTGGCTGCGCGCTGCATGTTCATCAAAATCAATGCGCCGCGCACACTGTTGAGGCTTTTGCCCAAGTTGGCGATATGAATAGGGTCGTAGCCTGATTCCGCGTAAGAAGCCATGGCGCGTTTGATAAGCGCCAAACCAGACTGCGCTTCGTCCAGCACCACTTTCTCCGCTTCTGCCAATTGGCTCTGTGCGATGATGCTGTCTTTGCTGAGTGCATTTGTCTCAGCTAATTTAGCCTGCGACAAATTGATATTTTGCAAGGCAGATACTGTGCTTTCGATATAAAGCAGCGTATCAGCTACTTCAATTAACTGCGCGTTGTCGGCCGCATGTTGATCTTTTTCCCACTGACTGATTTTAGCTACTTGCTCGCGCAGCACTTGTCCGGGCGAAACCAATCCCACCACGGTCAGCGTTTCTGCAATGC
>CAZHQZ010000132.1:0-1371 GCA_964534675.1 uncultured Pseudomonadales bacterium
CTAAACACCACCATGGTTTTGCCTTTGACGGAAATTAAATTTTGTTCTTCCAGAGTTTTGAGTACGCGCCCAACCATCTCGCGCGAGCAACCGACGATGCGACCAATTTCTTGGCGCGTGACGCGGATTTGCATACCGTTGGGGTGCGACACAGCATCCGGCTCTTGGCACAAATCCAGCAGCGTGCGCGCTACGCGACCGGTCACATCCATAAAGGCTAAGTCACCCACTTTGCGCGTGGTGGTGCGCAAACGGTGGGCGAGTTGCTTGCCCATGGCGATCAACACTTCAGGATGTTTGTCGCTGATTTCGTGAAATTTGGTGTAACTGATCTCGCCAACTTCGCAAGGATTTTTGGCGCGCACCCACGCGCTGCGCGGATTGTTGTCGTCATCAAACAAACCCATCTCGCCAAAAAAATCGCCTGCGTTTAAGTAGGCGACAATCATTTCTCTGCCATCGGCATCTTCGATTAAAACCGTGACGGAGCCGCTGATGATGTAGTACAGCGCATCGCTGGTGTCGCCAGCATAAATGATGGTGCTTTTTGCGGGGTAACGGCGGCGGTGGCAATGCGTGAGAAACGCATCGACATTGTGAATTTTGGGTGTGAGCGAAACAGAAACCAAGGCAACATCTCCTTTTGTTATTGATGTCGTGCGTTGCGGCGGCGTGTTTGTGATAATGCGACTGTAAACAAAAGCGCAGGTAATTAGCAACGATGAAATCGACAGTGAGATGGGTGGACGAGGCGATGTTCCTCGCAGAAGCGGGCAGCGGGCATTGCGTGTTGATGGATGGCCCTCCCGATCACGGCGGGCGCAACCTCGGTCCGCGCCCGATGGAGATGTTGCTGATGGGCATGGGCGGCTGCGCCTCGTTTGACGTGGTGAGTATTCTGAAAAAATCGCGCCAAGCCGTGACCAACTGCGTGACGCACTTAGAGGCCGAGCGCGCCGATGCAATCCCCGCAGTGTTTACCCGTATCCACCTCCATTTTGTGGTTAGCGGTACGGATTTAAAAGAGGCGCAGGTCAAGCGGGCGGTGGATTTGTCGGCAGAGAAGTACTGCTCGGCCTCCATCATGTTCAGTGCAGCAGGCGTGGCGGTCAGCCACAGCTACGAAATTACCCCAGCGACATGAGTGCTGGCGGGTTTACAGGGCTGGGTCACAGCGGCTAGAATCTGCGCCCCCGCCCAAGGGCGGTGTCGTTAACCCTTGTTGGAAGAACACATGCCATCAGTACGTTTGAAAGAAAACGAGCCATTTGATATCGCCCTGCGCCGTTTCAAGCGCTCTTGCGAAAAAGCCGGTGTACTGGCTGAAGTCCGTCGCCGCGAGTTTTACGAGAAGCCCACCTCTGTGCGCAA
>CAZHQZ010000132.1:1471-4023 GCA_964534675.1 uncultured Pseudomonadales bacterium
CGGCGGCGTGGTATCGCCGTCAGTTGCAGCAGCACCCGCAGGCTGGCAAAGCGCGCGCGTATTTGCAGCAGCGCGGGCTGTCGGAAGCCATCATTGAACAGTTTGAAATTGGCTACGCCCCGCCGGGCTGGGACAACCTGATGCAACACTTGCTGCAAGCGGGCTGGCAGGAAGCGCAGTTGCTTGACAGCGGCATGCTGGTGGATCGCGAGGAGACGGGCAAACGCTACGACCGCTTCCGCGATCGCGTGATGTTCCCCATTCGCGATCTGCGCGGGCGCGTGATCGCTTTCGGCGGTCGCGTGCTTACCGATGAAAAACCCAAGTACCTGAACTCGCCGGAAACGCCAGTGTTTTCCAAGGGGCGCGAGCTGTACGGGTTGTATGAAGCCAATCGCAGCAAGGGCAGTTTGTCGCGCTTGGTGGTGGTGGAAGGCTATATGGATGTGGTGGCGCTGGCGCAGTTTGGCTTGGTCGGTGCGGTGGCGACACTGGGCACAGCCGCTGGCACCGCGCATCTGGAAAAGGCGTTTCGCTACAGCCGTGAAATCGTCTTTTGTTTTGATGGTGATGAAGCCGGTCGGCGCGCAGCGGCGCGCGCTCTCGATGTTTCCCTGCCCGCCCTGCGCGAGCAGCGGCAAGTGCGTTTCCTGTTTTTGGGCGATGGCGAAGACCCAGACAGCTATGTGCGTCGCCGCGGGCTGGATGCCTTCACCGCGCTGTTGGAAAAGGCGCTGCCGCTGTCGGAATACCTGTTCGAGCAGACCAGCGCGGGCTTGCAGTTGGACACCGCCGAAGGGCGCGCAGCACTGGCCAGTCGCGCCGTGCCGCAGTTGCAGCGCCTGCCAGACGGCCCGTTCAAACAGCAGTTGTTTAT
The DNA here is from genome assembly GCA_964534675.1 of uncultured Pseudomonadales bacterium. Classification (GTDB taxonomy): domain Bacteria; phylum Pseudomonadota; class Gammaproteobacteria; order Pseudomonadales; family UBA7239; genus UBA7239. Next base: position 2,349 of record CAZHQZ010000132.1, read on the forward strand.
TGATCTCTCTCTGCGCACGCAGTTGGACACGGCATATCTGCAACAGATGGCTGGCGAGGTGCGCCAACCGGATGCCCCGCCAGCGCAGCGCACGCCGATCGCAACGCACGGTGATGCAAGCGAACGATCACCAAACTCGCCCAAAGCGGCTACGGTGCATTCCCGCATCGCGCTCAGCTTACCGGCATCTATTTTGCATTTGCTGCTGCACTATCCACATTTGCACCAACACGCGCTGCCGCTGTTGCCGCGTTTGCTGCAAGGACAGCAGGTGGGCGAATTGCTGCACTTGGTGCGCTTGATTACCCTGCTGCGCGACCACCCAGAAGCCAGTTGCAGTCGCTTACTCGGATTGTGGCACGGGCTGTACGGCAGTGATGGCAGCGCCCAACTGTATGCCTTGGCGAATCGTGAAAAATTGGTGGACAGTGAGTGGTCGGCCGCGGGGCAGTTGCAAGATGCCTTGCAGCGACTGCTGGCGAGCATTGAAAAGGATGACCCGCTGCAACGCCTGATCGACAAATCGCGCAGCGGCGCACTCACCGAGCTGGAAAAGCATGATTTGCAGCGTTTGCTGCGCGAAAAACACGCGCCACCTTGATGTGTGGGTCGCCTTGCAATCTGGCGATGTGTCCCCACCATCCGGTATAATCCGCGCCCTTTAACGCCTCGAAAACCCCAGATTGGATCGCCTCATGTCCGAGATCGTCAAACAACAATCCCGCCTGAAAGACCTGATTGCTCGCGGTAAAGAGCAAGGCTATCTGACTTATGCCGAGGTCAACGATCACCTGCCAGAAGATATTTCGGATCAGGATCAGATCGAAGACATCATCCACATGATTAACGACATGGGTATCCGCGTTTTTGAAACGGTACCCGATGCTGAAGCCTTGTTGATGGCAGACGGCGAAGCGGCGATTGACGAAGCGGCAGCGGCAGAAGCGGCAGCAGCATTGGCTGCGGTAGAGAGCGAAGTGGGTCGCACTACCGATCCTGTGCGTATGTATATGCGCGAAATGGGTACGGTGGAATTGCTCACGCGCGAAGGCGAAATTGTTATTGCAAAACGTATCGAAGAAGGCATTCGCGAAATGATGGCGGCGCTGTCATTCGTGCCGGGTTCCGTGGAAGCAATTCTTGGTGAATACGCACTGGTTGCGACAGAAGAAAGAAAACTCAGCGACATTATCAGCGGCTATTTGGATCCGATGGAAACCATGCCGGTTGCGCCAGGCGCTGCAAATAATAATAGTGATGACGAACTGCCAGAGCCGGCTGCCAAAGGTGCAAAAGCCAATGGCAAAGATGATGAAGACGATGACGACAGCAGCGATGATGAGGCGGAAGTCGATACAGGTCCCGATCCAGAAGAAGCAAAAATTCGTTTCGGCGAATTGAAAAAACAATTTGATAAAGCGCAAAAAGCTTTAGCGAAACACGGTCGCGACAGCAAGCAAGCCGGCAAAGAAATGGATGCGCTGGCCGAAGTGTTTAAGTTTTTCAAACTCACGCCGCGCCAGTTTGATCCTATTTTGAAAAACTCACGCGATATTTTGACGCAAATTCGCGCAGAAGAACGCGCGATTATGACGCTGTGTGTGCGTCGCGGCGGCATGGATCGCAAACATTTTATTGAAGCTTTTCCTGGCAACGAAACCAATGAAAAATGGTT
>CAZHQZ010000133.1:0-3969 GCA_964534675.1 uncultured Pseudomonadales bacterium
AGAGTGATGTCGATCAGCGCAGCTACAGAAATTTGGAATTAGCCAACGGCATGAAAGTGCTGCTGATTTCAGACCCGACGGCTGACAAAGCAGCGGCTGCTGTGGATGTGGCTACTGGCAGTGGCGACGACCCGCAGCAGCGCCAAGGCTTGGCGCATTTTTTAGAGCACATGTTGTTTTTAGGCACTAAAAAATTTCCCAATCCTGGTGAGTATCAGGCGTTCATCAGTGCGCACGGTGGTTCACACAATGCCTTTACCAGTTTGGAACACACCAATTATTTTTTTGATATTGATCCTCTGCAACTCCAGCCGGCCTTGGAGCGATTCTCGCAGTTTTTTGTTGCGCCGCTCTTTAACGAAAAATATGTCAATCGTGAAAAAAATGCGGTCAATGCCGAGTACAAGGCGCGTATTAATGACGATACACGGCGCGCTTACGATGTTTACCGTGAGTTGTATGCCAAAGAAAATCCGGCAGCTAAATTTAGCGTGGGCAGTTTGGAGACGCTCGCCGATCAGCCCAAAGACAAAGTGCGCGATGATTTGCTGAATTTTTATCAGCAGCATTACTCCGCCAACACCATGACCTTGGTGGTGTTGGGGCGAGAGTCGTTATCTGACTTGCAGGAAATGGTAGAGCAGTATTTTAGCGATGTGCCCAACCGCCATTTGATGATAGATAACACTGCCAAGCCCGTATTTCGCCAAGCTTTGCTGCCCGCCAAAGTGTTGCTGCAATCCAAACAGGATGAGCGCCACTTGGTGCTGACATTTCCGCTGCCAGCCATGCAGCCGTTCTATCGCACCAAGCCGGAAAGTTATATCAGTTACTTGTTAGGGCATGAAGGCGAGGGTAGTTTGTTGTATGTGCTCAAACAAAAAGGTTGGGCTGAGCGACTGATGGCAGGCGAAGGTTTTTCTAACCGTTTTGCTGCATCCATGGATGTGGATATTAAATTGACGAATGCTGGCTATCAGCATATTGATGAAATTATTGGTCTGTTTTTTAACGCGGTAGATTTGCTGCGCAAACAAAGTCTGGAAGATTGGCGCTATAAAGAGCCTAAAAATATGTTGTACATTGCTTTTCGTTTTGCCGAGAAAGGCGATGGCATGGAGTACGTCAGTACACTGGCAAATAATTTGCAATACTACCCCGCCGTGGATGTGCTGCGCGGTGCAGCACTGATGGAGGGTTTGGATAAACAGCAAGTCACGACCGTGCTGAATAAAATCCAACCCGACAATGTGCTGGTTAGTGTTAGTGCGCCCGATATACAGGGCAGTAAACGCTCGCAATACTACGGCACGCCTTACAGCGTTTCGCGCATACCTGTTGCGGAAGAAAAAACATGGACACATCCGTTAAAAAACTCCGGTCTAGCGCTGCCAGCACCCAATCCTTTTGTGCCAGACAATCTGAAATTAAAAACAACCGTTGATGCTGTAGCGCAGAAAACGGCTATTCCCAGCAAAATTGAGTCAGCGCCAAATTTCAATCTTTGGTTTTTGCAAGATATGCAGTTTCATGTGCCGAAAGGTAGCGTCATGGTTTATCTGCGCGGCAGCCAAGCCTCGGATTCTGTGCGCCATGCGGCGATGGTGGAATTGTTTGTGCGCTTGTTGCGAGACAAATTGAATCCCACCTTGTATACAGCGCAATTGGGTGGCTTGGATTTGTCGATAGAGAGGCGTTCACGCGGTATCAGTTTTTCACTGTTTGGTTTCAGTGAAAAACAAGGTTTGCTGCTCAAGATGATGACAGATTTGTTGCAAAAGCCGGTGTTTTATGAAGAGCGTTTTTTGTTGTTAAAAACGCAACTGGCAGATGAGTTGCGCAATGTGGATAAACAATCACCGTATTTGCCGCTGATGGCGGATATGCCGACGGTACTGGTGCACGGGTATTGGGAGCGCAAACAATATTTACAAGCGTTGGATGCCATCACCTTGAAAGACGTGCAGCAGTTTATGTTGAGCTTTGTGCAAAACGCCCAGCTTGATGCCTTGGTTTATGGAAACTACCACGAGGACGATGCTAAAAAATTGGGTAAGGTATTGCAGGGCGTTGTCAGCACTGCGCAGAGCGCGCAAAAGCCAGTGCCATCTTTGGTGGTGAATTTGCCGCCCATGCCACAGCCTGCCTTGTATGTGGATGCCATGGTGCATAATGATGCTGCGTTGATTAAATATTTTCAGGCGCCAGCGGATGATGTGACACAGCAAGTGCATCTGTTGATGTTAGATCAAGTGTTAGCCGCGCCATTTTTTGACAGCCTGCGCACCGAGCAGCAGTTGGGGTATATCGTCGGGGAGCGCTATTTGCCCTTGGTGCGTGTGCCTGGTTTAACTTTTCTAGTGCAATCGCCATCGCACAGTATTGCTGACATCAACGCCAAAGCAGATGCATTCATCAACCATTACTATTCTGTGATGGATAAAAAAGATGCGGCTTGGTTTGAGCAACAAAAGCGCGCTGTGATGGTGCAACTGGAAGAAAAACCTAAAAACCAATCCGAGCAAGCAGAACAGTTTTTTAGCGATTTGACGCTGGGCTATGCCAATTTTGATTCGCGCGCACAAAAGATAGCGGCTTTACAAAAAATGACACAACAGGATTTGCTGGATGCGTACAAAGCGGTGTTATTGGCACCAGCCAAGCGAGAGTTGCTTTTAGCCAGCCCAGGAAAGTTGGGAATACAACCTTGGTTGAATGGTGAGGCAAAAGCGTACCGCCTTGTGAATGATCTGGTTACCTTCAAAAACAGTTTGCCCAGTTACGTTTTGCCGTAAAGATTTTTAGGAGTAGTCCCATTGTCGCCATGCTTCGTAAGCGACGATAGCCACGGCGTTGGATAAGTTTAAGCTGCGGCTATCTGCTTGCATGGGCAGTCGCAGAATATGATCGCTCGGCAAGCTGTCTCTGAATGCTTGCGGCAGGCCGCGTGATTCTGGCCCAAATACAACAGCGTCATTTTTTTGAAAAGCGATGTCGCTGTAAGTGCGCGTACCCTTGGTGCTCAGTGCAAAAATACGCGCAGGTTGCGCGCTGTCGAGAAACTGTTGCCAGTTGCGGTAGGTGGTGGTGCAGGCACTGTCGCGGTAATCCAACCCAGCGCGGCGCAGTTGTTTTTCATCCAGCGTAAAACCCAGTGGTTCGATAAGATGCAATGCAAAACCAGTATTGGCACACAGGCGCATGATGTGCAGGATTATCTTTACCATGTCATTATGCAATTTATTGTGGTATTTCTATATTGTGTTGATTTTAAAGGAATTTATTGTATTTCCTTTCTGGGGTTCCCACTACAAATTACCCACAACGAAAAAATTCGCAAAAAATACCCGAGTGAATGCGACAATTGGTCTTGCAACGAACAATCGGATTTATCGTGTTTCAAATTGCGCTCCATGAACCTCAAATTGCCCCTAATGCGGGTAATATCATTCGGCTTTGCAGTAACAATGGCTGCCATCTCCATTTGATTGAACCTATGGGCTTTGATCTTGAGGAAAAGAAACTTCGTCGAGCTGGACTGGATTACAGGGATTTAACAAGGGTTTCTCTATATCCAGATTATTCCTCATTCATTGCGGCTCTACATGACCAGCGTATATTTGCCTGCACAACAAAAGGTGGGATTCACTACGATAAGGTGCAGTATAGAGACGGTGACGTGCTGCTATTTGGATCTGAGACTACAGGCCTACCCCCAACTATTTTAGAAAGTTTTTCATCAAGCATGCGTATCAGAATCCCTATGTGTCCGGATAATCGAAGTCTCAATCTGTCAAATGCAGTGGCTATTGTTAGTTATGAAGCTTGGCGCCAGCATGGGTTTGCAGGTGGCGCTTAAGATGTTGCATTAGGAATTAGGTGTTTCTTATATCGGGTTACATTGTCTGAGTTGAAATGATCTTGCCATAGTTTTTCGGGCGGTTTGCTAAGGGAGTAATCTACTCCTGA
>CAZHQZ010000134.1:0-3941 GCA_964534675.1 uncultured Pseudomonadales bacterium
CCGATTTTCTTCAACACCATGGAAGATGCTGGCGCGCTGCCGTTTGAATGCGATGTATCAAAACTCAATATGGGCGATGTCATTACCATCAAACCCTATGAAGGAAAAATTACTAATCAAAACGGTGAAGTGCTGGCTGATTTTAGTTTGAAAACTGATGTGTTGTTGGATGAAGTGCGCGCGGGTGGCCGTATCAATTTGATTATCGGTCGCGGCTTAACTGACAAAGCGCGCGCCGAGTTGGGCTTGGAGCCTTCTGCGACTTTCCGTCGTCCGCATCCACCGGCTGATAGCACTAAAGGTTTTACCTTGGCGCAAAAAATGGTGGGCAAAGCCTGTGGCGTGAAAGGCGTGCGCCCTGGCACTTATTGTGAACCGAAAATGACCACGGTTGGCTCGCAAGACACCACGGGTCCGATGACGCGCGATGAATTAAAAGATTTGGCGTGCTTGGGTTTTTCTGCGGATTTGGTGATGCAATCTTTCTGTCACACGGCGGCGTATCCCAAGCCGGTTGACGTAGAAACGCATCACACACTGCCTGATTTCATCATGACGCGCGGCGGCGTTGCCTTGCGCCCTGGCGACGGCATTATTCACTCATGGCTCAATCGCATGTTGCTGCCGGATACTGTGGGCACTGGTGGCGATTCGCACACACGCTTCCCAATTGGTATTTCTTTTCCTGCGGGTTCTGGTTTAGTGGCGTTTGCCGCCGCCACGGGTGTAATGCCTTTGGATATGCCGGAATCAGTATTGGTGCGCTTCAAAGGCGAAATGCAGCCCGGCATTACCTTGCGCGATTTGGTAAACGCCATTCCTTATGCGGCGATTCAAAAAGGTTTGTTAACGGTAGAAAAGAAAGGCAAGAAAAATATTTTCTCCGGTCGCATTTTAGAAATTGAAGGCTTGCCTAAATTGAAAGTGGAACAGGCATTTGAAATTTCTGATGCCTCTGCCGAGCGCTCTGCCGCAGGTTGCACCATCAAATTGGATAAAGAGCCGATCATCGAATACTTAACCTCGAACATCACCATGTTGCGTTGGATGATTAAAGAAGGTTACGGCGATGCACGTACGCTGGAGCATCGCGCCAAAGCGATGGAGGCGTGGCTGGCGAATCCACAGTTGATGGAAGCAGATAAAGATGCCGAGTACGCAGAAATTATCGACATCGATCTGAATGCAATTAAAGAGCCACTGCTGGCTTGCCCGAATGATCCAGACGACGTGAAAAAACTGAGCGATGTGCAGAACACAAAAATCGACGAAGTATTTATCGGTTCTTGTATGACTAACATCGGTCACTATCGCGCAGCCGGTAAATTGCTGAAAAACGTAAAAGACGGTTCGCTGCCCACGACGCTGTGGATTGCGCCGCCGACGCGCATGGATGAGTTCCAGCTCAAAGAAGAAGGTTATTACGGTATTTTTGGTGCCAGCGGTGCGCGCACAGAAATGCCGGGTTGCTCGCTGTGTATGGGCAACCAAGCGCGTGTAAAACCTGGCGCCACCGTGGTTTCCACTTCAACACGCAACTTCCCCAACCGTTTGGGCGATAACACCAATGTGTTCTTGTCGTCGGCAGAGTTGGCGGCCGTCGCTTCGGTATTGGGCAAGCTGCCCACACCGGAGGAATACTTGGAATACGCGGGCAAGCTGAACACCATGGGCGAAGAAATTTATCGCTACTTGAACTTCAATGAAATTGAATCGTTCCAACACGCGGCGGAGAAAGTAAAAGCAATCAAAGTGACGCATGTGCAGGAAGTGGTGTTGTAAAGCCATGAGAGCGGGCGGTTGTTAGAAAACACAAACCCGCTTCGGCGGGTTTGTGTTTTTTTAGAATGGGAGATATGTATGTCGTTGAGTAATGAGATGCTTGTTGCATTGCAGAAAATAGCGGCTGTGTTGGATGCACAGTTTCCATTGCCGCCTGCGATGCCAGATTTATGCGCTACTCACGCTTTTCGTTGGTTGGTGCAGCGCGGCGTGGGGCGACTGGAGCCGGTGACACATTTGTCACCACTGCAACTCGGCGACTTATTAGGTATTGATCATCAGAAAACTGAAGTGGAGCGAAATACGCGGCAATTTTTGCGCGGGTTGCCTGCTAATAATATGTTGTTGACCGGCGCGCGCGGCACAGGAAAATCATCATTGCTGCGTGCATTGCTCAATCGCTATGCGGCGGATGGTTTGCGTGTAATCGAAGTGCAGCGCGATCATTTGGTTGATTTGCCAGATATTTTGCAAGCCATTCGCAGCGATGAACGTTATGCAGCATTGCGCTTTATTATTTTTTGTGACGATTTGACATTTTCTGACGAAGAGCCGGCGTACAAAGCCTTAAAAACGGCGCTGGACGGTTCGTTGGCTGCGCCTGATGGCAATGTGTTGATTTATGCAACCTCTAATCGTCGGCATTTATTGCCTGAATACATGCAAGACAATCTTGCTGCGCAAATGGTGGGCGATGAACTGCATCCCAGTGAAGCGATTGAAGAAAAAATCTCACTCTCTGAGCGTTTTGGTTTATGGTTGGCGTTTTATCCGTTTACACAAGATGAATATCTTGCGGCTGTTGAACATTGGCTAGAAAAATACAGAGTGACTATTAACGAAGAAATTCGCATTGAGGCTTGCGCTTTTGCCACGCAGCGCGGTTCGCGTTCTGGTCGTGTGGCTGTGCAGTTTGCACGCGATGTGGCAGGGCGATTGTCGCTGAAATAAAGCAGTTTGTTTGCTGTTATGGGTAATTTTGTTTTAGCTGCCAAGGGTATTTGTCTTTGGTCGCTGCGCCAAAATACAACACGCCAGCGTTGCGCCAAGCGTCTAAAACAATACCGCTCTGCCATGGCTGATTTTTGCCAACAATAACAATGGCGTTGTGTTCCAAGAGTTGTTTGGGTCTGGCTTGCACGCGGTACATTTGCCAGTACGGCGCCAGTGCCGGTTGCACAGCAACAGCTAGGTCTTTCGCGTATTGGTAGCATAGGCCGCGCTGTTTTATTCCAGAGTTCACTTCAATATTGTGTAGCCAAGGCGCAAGTGTAACTTGGTAATTTTCACGCAACTGCTCGGCAGTATTAACAGCCGTTTCCGCTAACTCCTGTGCGGCTTGTGGTGTGCTGTTGGGCGCTAATTGTTGTAACGCGGCGCGTAAATTTTGGATACGCTGCGTTTTTTCTGTGAGATTTTCTGTGCGGTGAGCGCAGCCTGTTGTAATAAATAAAAAAATAGCGGCAACAACAAAAAAATAATTTTTTTTGAAATGAGTGTTTTTTAGGGGTTTAGAAATTAATTTGATATTTTGGCCTCTGGTCATGGCTGTTTTCGTGTCACAAAGCGCGAATGGCGTCCTGTTGTTCGCGCAGTTTTTGTAAAGCGCGCTCATTGTCAGCCAGTTTTTCTCGCTCTTTGGTAATCACATCCGGCGGCGCTTTGGCAACAAAACTGTCGTTGGATAATTTTCCCTGCTGGCGCCCACAATCTTTTTGCAGCTTGTCGATTTCTTTTTGCAGGCGAGCGAGTTCTGCGTTTTTGTCGATCAAATCGCTCATTGGGATGAGAATTTCCAAGCTGCCGACCAGCGCTGTTGCTGCCAGTGGTGCTGTGACATCAGCGGTGAGCCAGTCAATGCTGGAGATATTGGCGAGCTTCATCAGAAATAATGGATTAGCGGCGAGTCGAGTGCGATCGTCGTCATTGCCGTTGCGCAATAAAACAGGCAGCGGTTTGCCTGGTGGGATGTTCATTTCGCCACGGATATTGCGAATGCCGAGAATCACTTGTTGCAGCCAAGCAATGTCTGCTTCGGCTTGCGCGTCGGTTTTTTTGGCATCGAATTGCGGGTAGCGCGCCAACATAATGCTGTCACCTACTGCGCCAGCGAGTGCCTTAACGCGCTGCCAAATTTCTTCGGTGATGAACGGCATCAT
>CAZHQZ010000135.1:0-1751 GCA_964534675.1 uncultured Pseudomonadales bacterium
TTGGTGATTGGCGAATCCACCAACCGCAACCGCATGTCACTGTACGGTTATCCGCGCGACACCAATCCGCGTCTGCAAGAAATTCGCCATGAATTGTTGGTCTACAACGATGTCGTTGCCAATATTCCCTACACCATTGAATCGCTGTCCAGCACACTCACTTTTACGCCACCCGAAAAATATAACGAAGCCTACCGCGCCATGAATGTCATCACCATGATGAAAAAAGCGGGCTTCAAAACTTTCTGGATTACCAACCAGCAGACACTGACGCACCGCAATACGATGCTGACGGCTTTTGCCAAACTGACCGACGAACCCACTTTTTTGAATAACAACCGCCGTCAAAGCGCCAACAGCTATGACGAAGTAGTGCTCAAACCTTTTGCAGAAGCTTTATCTGATAAAGCGGCGCGCAAGCTGATTGTGGTTCACCTCATCGGCACCCACTTTGCGTATGAGTATCGCTATCCAGATGTGTTCAATATTTTCAACAATCAAAAACCGCTATCGTCGTTTGCAACCGGCGAAGAACCCGTTCAGATGTACAACGATTATGACAACGCCGTGCGCTACAACGACAGCGTGGTGCGCCAACTGATAGACGCTTATCGCGCACAAGATCCTTACGGCTTTCTGCTGTATTTTTCCGATCACGGCGAAGAAGTGTACGACGTGCGCGACTTCAACGGTCGCGACATGAGCAAGCCGACTATCGATATGTACGACGTGCCATTTATTGTGTGGCCTGCACCGCGCTGGGCTGCGCAACACGATATGAAAGCACTGGAAAACACAGTGCATCGCCCATCATCACTCTCTTTATTTATGAACGGCTGGTGTACGCTAGCCGCCATTCAATACAAAGAGTGCAACAGCGCCAACAGTATTTTTAGTGCAGATTTTGTTGCTAAACCGCGTTGGGTGGGCATACTCAAGGCGCGTCAATCGTATGAAGCACTCGCCGAACGCGATCGAAAAATATTGGCGGAACAGCGCGCAACTGCCGCACAAAAAACGGCAGCTCAGCGGTAGTCGTCACTGACTGGCGCTTGCTGCTCTTGGTAATCTTTATCAACGTATAAAAACGACATCATGTGCCTGCGATTCCCCGCGTAAGGCACGGCGTGCCATATGCGCGCATCAAAAACCACCAAATCGCCGGGGCGCGTGGCGATCTCAGCGCAGGGAATTTCTGTGATAGACAGCCCCACGGTTTCTTCAGGGGTTTTGATCGATTTTTTTAACAACTTAGCAAAACAATCGGTGTGGTGATGGCTGCCGGGGATAACGCGAAACGCATCTTCACCGGCGCGCATCTCATCGAAATACACAATCGCTTTGGCATTGCGGCAGTTGTAAGGCAGGCCGGTAATGTCCGTGTGCCAGCGCGTGCCGCAATCGTAAATATTGCCGTCGCTGCCCAGCAGGCGAAACGGCTCGCCGAGCAACTGACCGATAATGGATGACACCGCACTGTCATGTGCAAGTGCGTGCAACAGCGGATGTTTCTCCGCAATCGCCGGCATAATCAGGCGCGGGCGGTTGTGATGCACCACATGCTCCCACGGCATAATCTGCTCTGCGCATTCCGCAAATACTTGATCGAATGCTGCGCGCAAAGCCTGAACGTGATTCGTCAATAATTGCGGAAATGCCAAATAACCAAACAAATCAAAATGATTTTTTTGCTGCGGCGTAATCACTAAAGACGGCTCTGACATAACAGTCATGACTCGCAAGTAGTTAAA
>CAZHQZ010000135.1:1851-3903 GCA_964534675.1 uncultured Pseudomonadales bacterium
CGTTTCACCTTTGGCCTTGATGTAGGCTTCCTTTAACGTCCAACAGCGAAAAAACGTACGGCGGCGCACCTGTTCATCTGGAATTGCCGCCAACGCCGCTTGCTCTTGCGCGTGAAAATAATGCGCGGCAATGTCATCAATGCGGTTACGCCGCGTTTCACAATCCACATCCACGCCCACGTCGCCTTCATCAGTAACAGCACAAGCCGCCCAACGCGGACCGTGGCTCAAATTGAATGCTATCGCACTCGTCGTATTCATTAATACCGGCTTGCCCGCTTCGGTTTTTTCAAAACACAAATCGACAGGTGCAATACCTGTGTAGTGCGACAAACAAGCGCGCAACAGCGCACGCGTTGCCAGCCATTCTTTTTTACGCAACTCACTCTGCATGGTGGCTGTGCGTTTTTTTTCTTCTGGCGTGATATACGCCAACAACGCAGCCGATAGCTCGTCCGACAGCGGCAACAACCACACATGCACCGCATGGCGCAACGCAGGCGTTACTCGCGACACTACAGCCAGCCCGCTTTCACAAAACGGCGATACAAATAACCGCAAGCACCACCCATCACACCCAGCGCAAATAAGTAGCCGTACTTCCAATGCAACTCCGGCATAAATTCAAAATTCATGCCATACACACCGGCAATAGCTGTCGGCACTGCCAACATCGCTGCATACGCGGCCAGTTTTTTCATCACTTCATTTTGTTCGACAGAAGCCGTCATGATATTGGCTTCCAGTGCAGCAGAAAGCATGTCGCGCAGCGCATCAATACTGTTGTCGATACGAATCACATGGTCATGCACATCACGAAAATACGGACGCATGTCATCATCAATCAAACCCGATTCAAAGCGCGCCAGACGGTTACACATATCAATCAATGGCGACACCATATTGTGCAAAGTGCGCAAATGTCGGCGCAGCTCATACACGCGCTGCACCATTTGCCTATCGACGCGACTATCCAAAATACCTTCTTCAATCGCTTCGGCTTCTTCTTCCATTTCATCGATGATAGGCATGTAGTTATCGACCACAAAATCTATCAAGGCGTACAACACAAAATCTGCGCCTTTGGCGAGCATAGCGGGAATGCGCTCACATTTAGCGCGCAATTCGCGATAGGAATATGAAGCGCCGTGACGCACTGCCACCACATAGCCGCGTCCGGCAAAAATATAGGTTTCGCCAAACTCGACAAAACCTTCACGACGCTGTGCGGTGTGCAACACTAGAAACAAAGTGTCGCCGTAAAACTCCAACTTAGGGCGCTGGTGTTTGTGCAGCGCATCTTCTACCGCCAAATCATGCAAACCAAATTGACGCTGCACATCGTGCAATAACTCTTTGCTCGGCTCGTGCAAACCTATCCACACAAAACGCTCAGGATGCGTAGTCCACGCGTGTACATCTTGAATATCTAAGGTGCTGATGCGTTTGCCGTTTTCATAACCGGCACAGTCCACGATCATGGCGCTGCGCTCGTTCGCTGTTGCATTGTTCGGCAACGTGTTTTCATTCTCCATGCCGCCACTCCTCTGTTGTTCACCCCGCTCCGCATTGTAGGGTATGGTAGACGCCCCTTGTGCATCGCGGAAAACACACTTCATGCAAGGACAGGCGCGCCCTCTCTGTTTTCGTCTTTTCTTTTTGCTCTTGCTCGGCAGTTGGCTGGCGGGTTGCGCCACGATTGCGCCGCCCACGGCCATGAATGGAAAACCGGATGCTGCGTTACAGCAGCGATTAGCCGCGCTGCAACACTGGAACATCAACGGCAAATTGGCGGTGCGCTCCACTGCCACGTCTGAATCAGCACGTTTGCAGTGGCAGCAAAACGGCGCGCGTTTTGATATTCATTTGTCAGGTCCCGCTGGCTTAAAAGCCACGCGCATACACGGCACACCGCAAGATGTGCACTTCGAGCAGGGCGAACAAACACTGCACGCCAATTCCATCGAAGAGCTGTCACAACAATTGATAGGCTGGCCACTGCCCGCCGATAAATTGACATGGTGGCTGCGCGGTCTGCCTGCGCCCGACAGC
>CAZHQZ010000136.1:0-1578 GCA_964534675.1 uncultured Pseudomonadales bacterium
AGAAAATGCTTCGTCGGATTTGCCGAGTTGACTCAAAGCGAGTGCATACAGATAAAAAAGATGCGGGTCGTCGGAGTGCTGTGTTGCCAGTTTTAGTTGCTCGACGGCTTCGTTGATCTTGCCGCTGCGCACTAGCCACAGTGCGTAGGACATCATTAAATCTGCATTGTCTGGCACGCGCTGCATGGCATTTTTTAGAACGCGTCCCGCATCGGCTTCTTGTTTCAACATGCGATACAAATCTGCCAAATTGATAGAGGCGGGAATGTAATAAGGTTCGCGCTCAATAGCGGTGAGCAATAATTTTTCTGCATCTTGCGTGCGCTGCTCGCGTATGGCGAGGCCGGCGAGATTGGTTAAAGCGGCTGCGCGATCGGCATCAATCGTTTGGCTGTCAATGTATTCCTGCCGTGCTTTATTGAAACTGGTATTGCTTTGTGTGATGGGGTTTCCTGCCAATTGGCGCGCCGCTTCTATGCGCACGGCGCGCACTGCGTCGTCCAATAAAGGCTGTAGTACAGATTGTTGTTCCGGTGGCAATATTTCTGTGGCGCGCAATGCGCCGAGGCGTATTAAATCGTCGGGATCGCGCAGCGCTTGTTGTATCAAAACAGAGGCATCGCGCGTAGGAAAACGTGACAGCAAACCCAGCGCCGTGGCGCGCACAATGGCTGCTTGTGTTTTGTCTTGTATCAGTTGCACCAAGGCATCATAGGCTGCGGGTTTGCCTAATCGTGCTTGCGCGATAACGCTGCCATAGTGCGGTGTTTTCCAAGCTGTGCCTGCGTGTTTTTCAATGGCTTCCGTTGCCCATGCGTTGGTTTTATTGGTGTGGCAATTGGTGCAAGCATTCGGTGTGTTGAGTGTGGTGCTGAGATCTGGGCGCGGAATGCGAAAGCTGTGATCGCGGCGCGCGTCAACCGTCATGTAGGTGCGTGTCGGCATGTGGCAGTCCACACAAAAACTACCTTGTGTGCCTGCGGCGTGCATCGTGTGTTTGGGCGTGTCGTGTTCGGCGCTGTGGCATTGCAGACATAAACCGTTGCCTGCAATTTTTACTTTGTCGCTGTGCGGGTTGTGACAGTTGCTGCAAGTCACGCCGTGCATGGCCATTTTGCTTTGCAGAAAAGAACCGTACTCGTAAACCTCATCCTGTATTTGTCCATCGGGAAAATACAGTGTTTCATCTAACAGGGTTGGCATAAACGCATCGAGAAATTTTTCTCTGTCGTTGCGGGTATCGATGCGGCTGCGTCTGCTGTGACATTGCGCGCAGCGTTCAATTTGCGTGGTGCTTGAAGGTTCGGTGCGCGTTGGTATTGCGGTGGCTGTTTGCGGTTTCCACAGCGCAGGTGAGCCGGAGGTGAGTGCAATATCCCAACCTTTATTTTTATACAAAGTGTCACTGGGATTTTTTGCCCACGCGAGATGGTTGGAGCCGGGGCCGTGGCAGGATTCACAGCCCACACCTATTTCAGTCCAAGTGGATTGAAATGTATTTTTTATAGGATCGTAATTTTTTTTGAAATCGGTGGAGTGGCATTCAATGCACATGTGATTGGCGTTGTGCGAAGGTGA
>CAZHQZ010000136.1:1678-3889 GCA_964534675.1 uncultured Pseudomonadales bacterium
GGAAGGTGTTTCAGACTTGCCGCAGCCTGTTAGAAAGCAGAGCAATAGAGTCAGAAATACGGCAAATCGAAGCATATTTTTGTCGTTGTTTTTGGTAGTGCGGCAGTATACCTCATGCTAGGATGCGCCCCTCTCTGCAAGGGTGGATTGCATGTCTAACACTTCATCCCATTCCACAAAAACATTGGCACTGGCTGCGCTGGGCGTTGTGTATGGCGACATCGGCACCAGCCCTTTGTACACACTGCGTGAATGCTTTTCTGGTCATCATCCATTGGCTCTGACACACGGCAATATCATGGGTGTGTTGTCGCTGGTTTTTTGGGCGCTGATTATTGTTGTAACAATCAAATATGTGTTGTTCATTATGCGCGCCGACAACCACGGTGAGGGCGGCATCCTCGCGCTGTTGGCCTTGTCGCGTAGCACTGGCGTGCGCAGTGAAACGCTGAAAGGTGTATTGGCGTTGACGGGTATTTTTGGTGCCAGTTTGTTTTACGGTGACGGCATTATCACGCCGGCTATTTCTGTTTTGTCTGCTGTGGAAGGTTTGAAAGTCGTCGCGCCTGAACTGCACCACGGCACGCTGCCCATCGCTATCACTATTCTTGTTGCGCTGTTTATGTTTCAGCGTAAAGGCACAGCGCGCGTCGGTGCGTTGTTTGGTCCTGTCATGTTGGTGTGGTTTTCAACCTTGGCGATTTTGGGTGTATTGAATATTGCCGGAAACCCGAAAGTGCTGGCGGCAATGAACCCTTGGTATGCATTTGTGTTTTTTCGTGAGCACGGCATCAGCAGTCTGCTGGCGTTTGGTGCGGTGGTGCTGGCAGTGACCGGTGGTGAGGCGCTCTACGCTGATATGGGGCATTTTGGTAGAAAGCCGATCAAAGTCGCTTGGTTGGGGATGGTGTTGCCTTCGCTGGTGCTGAATTACTACGGGCAAGGAGCGCTGCTGTTAGAAGAGCCGGAGGCGATCAACAACCCGTTTTATTTGCTGGCACCCGATTGGTTCCTGTGGCCGCTGTTGGTCTTGGCGACTTGCGCCACGGTGATCGCTTCGCAGTCGGTTATTTCGGGGGTTTTCTCCGTCACGCGGCAGGCGGTGCAAATGGGCTTCTGGCCACGCATGCGCATCGTCCACACCTCGTCGCGTGAGATTGGGCAAATCTATATCCCGCTGATGAACTGGCTCATCATGGTGGCCGTCATCCTATTGATTTTGCAATTTCAAACCTCCAGCAACATCGCTGGCGCATACGGCATTGCGGTGACTACGGCCATGATGGTGGATACGATTCTGGCTTGCTTTGTGGCGCATCGCTTGTGGCGTTGGCCGCTGCCCGTGGTGGTGCTGGCGGGCGCGGCTTTCTTCAGCGTGGATTCGCTGTTCTTGTTCCCCAACTTATTAAAAATCCCCGACGGCGGCTGGTTCCCTTTGATGGTGGCTGCTGTGGTCATGGGTTTGATGTTTACTTGGCGCAAAGGGCGGCGCTTCTTGGCGGATGCTTTGGGTAGAGAGAGTGAGCCGCTGAAACCGTTTATCGAGGCGCTGTCGCTGGGTAAGCCCACAACCGTGCCTGGTACGGCGGTGTTTATGACCAGTTCTTTGGATCAAGTGCCGCATGCGCTGATGCACAACCTGAAACACAACAAAGTGCTGCACGAGCGCGTGGTGTTTTTGACGATCAACACACAAGAGATTCCGTTCGTGCCGGAAGGGGATCGCATTCATGTCGAGGATTTAGCGCCCGGTTTCATGGCTATCAAAGGTTCTTACGGTTTCCAAGAAAGCCCTGACGTGCCGCGCTTGTTGGGCAAATGTGAGCCGCTGGGCGTGGTATTTGACATGATGGACACCACGTTTTTCTTGTCCAGAGAGCATTTGATCCCCAGTAAGCATCCAGGTATGCCGCGTATTTTTGACAAGATTTTTGCCGTGATGACGCGCAATGCCATGCCCGCCACCAGCTATTTCAATATTCCGCCCAATCGCGTGGTAGAAATGGGTACGCAGATAGAGATTTGATGCCCTGTAAAGGGCTATTTTCTTTGACATATCAATGAGCTATCCATAGAATGCGCCGCCTATGCACAGTGCGCCCACCAGTCAGTCACTGCCGCCGCATGTAGATGCGGTGAAGCTTTGTCAGCAAGGCGGTCGCCTGTCGGGTGATGTGTCTTTTGCTCGGCTGGAGCGTTTAGCACAGCAGT
>CAZHQZ010000137.1:0-2044 GCA_964534675.1 uncultured Pseudomonadales bacterium
ACGTCATAACCTGCTGCTTCACACAGCAACATGGTTTCGCGTGTTTTGTGTGCCACACCGCCTAGAGAACCCTCCGAAGGTGATGGTCGAATAAAGGCTTCATCGCGGCGCGACAATTCTTCCATGCGCGTTTTGTCACCCAAAATGCTGCCGCCCGCGACAGGTGAACTGGGATCCACCGCCAACACTGCCACTTTTTTTCCCTGAGCGATCAAATACAAACCAAATGCTTCAATAAAAGTGGATTTACCTACGCCGGGCACGCCAGTAATGCCGATGCGAATGCTGTTGCCCGTATGCGGCAACGCCGCTTCCAATAAGTGTTGCGCCTGCTCGCGATGATCGTCGCGCTTACTTTCAATCAAGGTAATGGCTTTTGCCAACGCACGGCGATTGCCGGCGCGCAAACTTTCTATATTCACAGCAACACTCATCGATATATCACGCAATAATTAAAAAATTAAGCACATAAATTATGACGAAACCGCTTCCAATCAAACGCTGTACCCGGATCAGTTTTACGCGCGGGTGCCACATCACAATGCCCGACAATTCTATCTGCTGTCATTGAAGGAAAATACGCCATGATCTGACGCGCAATTTTTTGCAGCGCAGTATATTGCGCATCGGCATACGGCAGTGTATCCGTCCCTTCCAATTCGATACCCACGGAAAAGTCATTGCAATTTTCTTGCCCATCCCACTGCGAAATGCCCGCATGCCAAGCGCGCTGATCCAAAGAGACGTACTGTGTCACCTCGCCACTGCGATCAATAAAAAAATGTGCCGACACACGCAAATCACGCAACTGCTCAAAATATGGATGCGCATTGCAATCTAACGTATTGCAAAAAAGTTGATCCACAAAACCGCCACCAAATTGCGCAGGCGGCAAGCTAATATTATGAATAATAAGTAAATTGACGTCGGTATTTTCTGGACGCAGATTGCAGTTGGGTGACGGCAAGTGTCGCACGCCCTGCAACCAACCGTCATCAGAAAAATAAGCAGCCATTTATGATGCAGACAACAACAATAAATGCGCAGGCGTTGAAATAGCTTCCAAATTGCCCTCATAAAACTCTGCCTGCAATGCCGCTGTGCTATGGCATTCGAGCGCAGCGTCGTGCGCATCGCGCAGCGCGGTACACCAGCGATCAGAAAACTCGACCGCCAACACGCGGCCATCTGAGCCGCGCAACCACACTCCTACATCAAAAGGATCGCCTTGCGCCGGCATAGCTCCCGCTGCTGGCCAACGCACAAATGGTTCGTCCAATGTATTAGCTTCATTTTTCATCAACGCAAGATGCACGGTTTGTAAGCGTGCCAATAACGCGCTGTATGTTTGACGATCACAACCCAAGGCATCAAACCCTTTGCGCAAATCCTGCAACAACACAGGAATGCGCTGCATATTACGCTGCCGCGTTTGTCGATCTTGATTCGTTTGCACCGAAGCCAACAAATCATCTACAACGGCCAATGTGTTCAACCAATCATCGGTAGCTGTGCCTTCACGCCAATGAATAGCCAGCAATAAACTTAACCAATAATCGCGCAAAATATCGATCACCACGGGCGGCCAATAATCTGCATTCATGCGCTCGGCCAACAGTGCTTCCACTTCTGCGCGCACTTCTAACACTTGCAATGACAAGCGCGTACTCGCAACTGCCGTGGACATATCTTGCTGCACGCGATAGCGCAACTGTTGCAAATAATCTAACAACGGCAACCACGCTGACAGCGGCGGCACTGTGTCCTGCTGCAACTGCTGCGCTAATGCGGTAGACAATTCGCGGCAATACTCTGGCACAACGCCATCAATACCCAAACTCGTTTGCCAGCCGGGCGCCCAGTGACTCCACTCCAGCAAAACTTTTCTCGCGGGATGCGCATGGTCGGCAAAAGATTCGTCACAAGCCACTTGCAACAAAGGACCAGCCAACAGGCACAACATTTCCTGCCCCAATGGAGGAATACATCCTTCGGTGTCGCGGATGCGCTCAGACAACCAAGAAAACAACGTGGTTAAACGCTG
>CAZHQZ010000137.1:2144-3888 GCA_964534675.1 uncultured Pseudomonadales bacterium
GAAAATCGCGCCATATCTTCTACAAAACCCTGCGCCAATTGGCAGCGCACGCGCACCGGCACATGAATATCAGGCAACAAAAGAAAAAATAATCGCAGCAGTGCATGCGGCGCGAATGGACAATCAAACACAGAGCTGGCGATGCCGGTTTGTTGTTTCCACGCCGCCACCAAACGACCGATGCGCTCTGCTTGTGTTTGATACACAGTGCGCGCCACCGTGTTGGCATCGGTGAGATAAATCAATGTGCGAGCGCGTGTTGCTGCACTACTGCCGCCGATTACCCATTCGTCCGCAGGGTTTTGGCAGCGCAGCCACAATTGATTCAGATAATTATCAACAAACGGACGACGTGCGCGACGCAGCTCGCAACAGAGTACTGTTTGTTCGCCGGCCTGCAATAAAGTCTGTTCGCAGGCATCAAACACATTGCGCAGTTGATCGTGCAAATACACACTGGCTAATGCAAACCAGTGTTGTTGGGATGAGAGGTTTGTTGTTTCAGCGTTAGAGGCAGCCATGGTTGCGTTCCTTCACTTGCGCGTTAGCTGAGTGCTCGGTTCAGCATAAGCGAAGAATGCGCTGCGGTCACTGCATCAGGTCGTCAATATTGTCGTCTTCGTCGTCCGTGTGTAAGGCATCATCGCCCGTGGTTTTGGCGCGCATTTGCAGCCAGCCATCACGCGTATAGACGTAAGGATCCAAGGCTGCGGCTTGGATGGTGTCTTCCAGCCCCAACAGGGATTCACGCGTACTGACCGCTGATGCGGAAGTGGACAGAAAAATACGATCGTCATGCGGGTTGTCGTAAATCACTTCATTGCGGAAAGCCAAATCCGCCAGATTGCCTACGCCATCGCGAATGGTTGAGGGACCAAACAGTGGCACCACCAAATAGCTGCTATTTTTCCAGCCCCAGCGCGCCAAAGTTTCACCAAAATCCGTGGTAGGAAAACGGCGTTGTTTTTCGCCCGTCAGATCAAACAAACCGAACACGCCCGCCGTTGAGTTCAACACCGTTCTGGAAAAACAATAAAAACTGGGCAGCGGCTTGGCTTGCAGCGCGTAATTTACCGTGCTGGACATATCGTCCAAGTTATTGAAGAAGTTTCTCACGCCAGTGCGCACCGGCTGCGGCGTGACGGCGCGATAACCTTCTGCAACAGGTTTCATCACATAGGTATCCGCTTTATCGTTAAAGCGGTAGATCACGCGATTCATGGGCTCCAAGGGGTCACGCGTGCTACTGGCGCAGCCCATCACAGTTAAAAACAAACCCGCCAATAAAAAATATTTTCCGTAGATTTTTATCATTGTTATGCCACTTCCGTCATATTTTCTATCAAAGTTTCAATGCCGTAGACGCGCGCCAATCCCAGCATACCTTCTTGCAAACCTTGCATGCGCAAACGCTTTTGCTGTTTTTGTAGCTGGCGTTGTAAATCCAGCAACACGGCCAACAACAACGAATCCGCAAAACTCAATGCACTCACATCCAAATGCACATCGCCACCCGTGTGTGTTTTGGGTAATGCCAACAATTCTCGCAACAGCAAGGAGTTGTTCTGCATGCCGATTTCACCCTGCACGCGGTAGTGATTGTCTGATACGCGTTGCAACACGGCAATACCGCTTACGACTGCTGCGCCGGCTGCACATTTTTGTTGTGCAGCGATTGAATCAAGCCAGCAATACCGCCTTTATTCACCTCATCGGCAAACTGGTTGCGATACACCGTTACCAA
>CAZHQZ010000138.1:0-3879 GCA_964534675.1 uncultured Pseudomonadales bacterium
GGCAATGCCATCCACAATACAAATTGGTGGTGGCTGCCAACCGCGACGAATTCTACGCACGCCCTTCCGCCCCCGCACAGTTTTGGCAAGACGCGCCACACATTCTGGCGGGGCGCGACCTTGAACAAGGCGGCACTTGGTTGGGCGTGACACGCAACAGGCGCTTCGCTGCTATCACCAATGTGCGTGACCCAGCGGCAAAACAAAGCGCGCTATCACGCGGATATTTAGTGCGCGATTTTCTCACTAGCGAACAATCGCCAGCCAATTTTATTGCGCAACTACAAAACCATCTCGCTGACTACAGCCCTTTTAATCTTTTATTGAGCGATGGTAATACGCTGCACTACTGCAATAGCAGCGGCGAAAGTCTCACATTGCAGGCGGGTATCTACGGCTTATCCAACGCCGCCCTCGACACACCTTGGCCAAAAGTAGAACAGGGCAAACAAGCACTGTCGGATAACTTGTCGGACATACAGCATGAATCTCTGTTTTGTTTATTGTCTGATCGCACACAAGCCAGTGATAACCAACTGCCAGCCACCGGTATTCCCCAGTGGTTGGAGCAAAAACTCTCTGCTAGTTTTATACACTTCAACAGCTATGGCACACGCTGCTCCAGCCTGATGCTGCAACGATACGATGGCGGAATAGATTTTCTTGAGCGGCAGTTTAGTGACGACGGAAACCCTATAGCCACACGCCAATTTCAATTATAAAAAATACAGGAGATGTACCATGCAAAAAACACTGGAAGATTTTTCTCGCGCACAACTGGCACAACTGGCGCGCGAATACATGCTGGCTTCGCAATTTAATAGCCGCACCGGTTACGCAGCGCTGCGTATGAATCACGGTGACGCGGCATACAAAGACATTGCGATTGATAACTGGCTAGCTGCCAGCCCGATTTACACACAGCGCATGCAACACGCGATGGGCTTTGCTGGCGGCAGCGATGTCGCCACTATTTTTAAAGGTCTGCAATTGGATTGCGGTTTAACACATCAATATTTTGATGCACATTTTGAAGTGCAGGCAGAAGACAAAGGGCGTTTCTGGTTGGCGAGTTGTGGGCCATTGTTGGAAACCGAACCGCGCGGTGAAGCGGCAGTAAAAATCATGTGCCACGATATTGAAGACCCCACGTTCGATGGCACGGCGATTGCCACCAACCCGCGTGCGCGCATGCGCCCCGTGCATCGCCCGCCGCGCGTTCCTGTTGATCGCGCTCCACACTGCGAGTGGAATGTTTTTATCGATCACGATGCAGAACCGCTCATTGAACCCGCTGTAACCATGGAGCTGCGTAAATCACTGCTCGCCAATCTCAACATCCAACGCACTGCAAATCGCGAACACGGCGGTATGGATTTTTACGATGGCAAAGTATTTGAGCAATTACGTTTTGAACAACTATCACACGCCGCGCTGCTGGTGGTGTGCAAAGAAATTGCCGTGCAAAATCACTTGCTCATTCTCGGTTTGATGCAGGCCATTGCCCAGCAATACGGCGAAGCCGCCGCGCGCACGGTGGCGGAATTTCAAATGACCGGCAGCGGCTGGGTAATGAGCGAACGCTTAAAAAAATGGCTAGGCATTGGGAGCAGCGACATCGACAACCTGATCCGCGTATTGGAAGTACACCCTGCGTTTCAACCGATGGAATACCACCACTTATCTATCAAAAAAACGGGCACCCATACCGCCGAGTTGCAGATTGCGGATTGCGCTGCGTTGCAGGAATCCCCAGAGCAGAACTTGGGTTGGTACAGTTTATTGCCGCTCAACAAAACAGCGGGACTAGAGGGCATTATCAAAGGCATAGACCCGCGCGCCTCGCTCACCGCTGGCAACTCACCGTTGTACTGGCACATTACGATTGATGAGAACGCCGAAGTAACACCGGAACCGCTACCCGTACAAATCGCCAAAGGCACGGTGTTGTATCAAACGCAGTTAGAAGACCATATTTCGCTGTTACAAATTTGAAATATTTGTAACATTGAACAACGTATTGAAGTGCCGTGGTAAGAGAAGAGAAGTACGTTGCCCCACCTGTTTGTGAGCAGGGGCAACGCAAGAAGTGGTTATTTTTTTGCGGAAGACTTGTGATGTTCACTAGACTTCACAGCAGATTTCCGATGCTTAGCCACCCACTGATCAGCTTTTTTCTTTGCTGACGCTACATCAGCAGGTTGCATACCTTTCTCCAAACTTGTCATAGCGTCGGTCGCAGCTTGAAATCCATTTTGGTGACTAGCCGCCAAACTGTACCATTTGTAAGCTTCAACCTTATTTACTTTCAAGCCACCCATGCCCTTTTCGTAAAAACCGCCCAACAAATACTGACCATTGGGGTTATCTTGTTCCGCAGTCTTAGTGGACCACTGCACAGCTTTAGGCATACTCTGTTTTATACCCACGCCCGTCGCATAGCTTTCAGCCATGGCCTGCTGAGCATCAACATTTCCTTTAGCGGCCACTTTGCTCCATATCTCAACAGCTTTCTCGGAATTTTTTTCCACCCCTTGACCGCGTGCGTACATCACGGCTACCCAATACTGCGCTTCAATATTTTGCTTAGCCAGTGCCTCCATAGCAGGGAACGCCTTGGCATAGTCTCCAGTAAAGAAAGCCTGCTTAGCGTCAGACAATGGATCAGCTACTGCCACGTTAGTTGCCAATACAAGCCCTGCAATAACTCCCAAGCTTTTGTGTTTTATCGACATTTCAAATCTCCTTGATTGATAGATAACTGCACGGATAAACGCGCCCAAGAACAGACACCATGTTGCGACACTCCACTTCATCAGACGCCGCCCATGACTGCGGCAATATACTGTGTGCGCAGCAATTCGGCTAGAATCCCCGCTTTCCTTGATTGGGTAGTCGTAGTGTCTAGCTCCAGCCATCGCCCCGTTGCCATCCTCGGTATCTCCGCCTACTACCACGACAGCGCTGCCGCGCTGGTGGTGGATGGCAATATCATCGCCGCCGCGCAAGAAGAGCGCTTCACGCGCAAAAAACACGACGCGGAGTTTCCGGCAGAAGCCATACGCTACTGCCTGCGCGAAGCCGGTTTGTCGCTGACTGACATCACGCATGTAGTGTTTTATGACAAACCCCTCATCAAATTTGAACGCTTGATGGAAACCTATCTCGCCTACGCGCCCGCAGGTTTTCGCTCGTTTGTGAAAGCCATTCCGGTTTGGTTAAAAGAAAAACTGTATCTGAAAAAAACATTGCGCCGCGAATTGGCAGAACTCGGTGGAATTAAAGAAGCGAACTTACCGCCACTGCTGTTCACTGAGCACCACCAATCACACGCTGCTTCTGCTTTTTTCCCCAGCCCTTTTGAAAAAGCCGTGGTGATGTGTTTAGACGGTGTGGGCGAATGGGCAACCAGCTCTGTGTGGCTGGGCGACGGCAACACACTCACGCCACAGTGGGACATCAACTTCCCACACTCACTCGGCCTACTGTATTCCGCGTTCACTTATTACACCGGCTTCAAAGTCAATTCTGGCGAATACAAATTAATGGGGCTTGCGCCTTACGGCACGCCAAAATATGTCGATTTAATTCTCGATAATTTGATCGATGTAAAAGCAGACGGCAGCTTCCGTTTGAACATGAGTTATTTTAATTACGCCGCCGGCTTAACCATGACGAATGAAAAATTTCATCGTCTATTTAATGGTCCGCCGCGCGCGCGCGAATCGGAAGTCTCACAAAAAGAAATGGACATTGCGCGCTCTATTCAAGTTGTGACAGAAGAAATTGTGCTGAAATTGGCGCACACCGCGCACCAAGAATTAGGCATCGACAAACTCTGCCTCGCCGGTGGCGTGGCATTGAATTGCGTGTCGAATG
>CAZHQZ010000139.1:0-3743 GCA_964534675.1 uncultured Pseudomonadales bacterium
GTCGCCCTCTGGGAGATAACGCAGAGTCACTGTATTTTGCGCGCCAGTCATTTTTCAATGATGTTTCAAAGTGGTTTTCATTTAAGCCGCCGGAATACGCGTGGCTGAAAAAGGCATCGCCGCTAGAACAGGTCGCTGGGCAAGCATACTTCACTCGAAAAGCCGTAGATAACGGGCTGAAGGAAATACCGGTTTCTTCCATTTTGAAGGTGGACTATGAAGCTTTTTGTACATCCCCTGCTAATGTGTACAAATCTCTATCAGAAAAAATGGGTGCAATGGGGTATGGGTTGCCTGAATATACGGGTAGAGATCAATTTATAGCAGCAAACACTTCACGATTAGCGCCTAGTGAACGAAAAGTCATTGATAACTATCTGACAAAACTTGAAGGGTAAATTGCAGTGTTTGTAAAAAATACCGTTGATGATTTACATATTTATGGCGGTGCGCCTGCGTTTGCTGCACCTCTGCACGTCGGCCGCCCCAATCGTCCAGACAAAGCCGTCTTTATGCAGCACGCCGATGAAATTTGGGAGAGTGCGTGGCTCACCAACAATGGACCGAAAGTGCAGCAATTTGAAGCGGCGTTGTGCAAGTTATTGGGCGTGAAGCACGCCATTCCTGTGTGCAATGCCACTATCGGTTTGCAAGTGGCAATACGCGCACTGGGCATCGACAGCGGCGAAGTCATCGTGCCCAGTTTTACCTTTGTCGCCACAGCGCACTGCTTGGAGTGGCAGGGTATTACGCCGGTATTTTGTGATGTGGATCCTGTCACGCACTGCATGGATCCCGCAAAAATCGAACAGATGATTACACCGCGCACGCGCGCTATTTTGCCCGTGCATGTGTGGGGCAATGTGTGTGACGTGGAAGCAATTCAGACGATTGCCGATAAACACAAATTAACAGTGATGTATGACGCCGCGCACGCGTTTGGTTGCGATCATCGTGGAAAAATGGTGGGAAATTTTGGTGCAGCGGAAGTGTTCAGCTTTCATGCCACCAAGGTGATGAATACCTTTGAAGGCGGTTGCATCACCACCAATGACGATGAAGTAGCGCGCGTCATTCGCTTGATGATTAACTTTGGTTTTGTCGGCAAAGACCAAGTGGAGCATGTTGGCAGCAACGGCAAGATGAGTGAAATTTCTGCCGCTATGGGTTTGGCTTCGCTAGATGCATTGGAAGGATTTATTGCCCATAACCGCCGTAATTATCAGCACTACCGTCAGCGGGTTGCTGAAATCCCCGGCTTGTCTTTGGTCGAATACGACGAATCAGGCAAACACAATTTTCACTACATTATTGTAAAAGTGGCCGATGACGCGGGTATTAGCCGCGACACCATCGTGAAAATACTAGAAGCGGAAAATGTTTTGGCGCGCCGCTATTTTTACCCCGGCTGTCACCGCATGGAGCCGTATCGCTCGTATTACCCCAATGCAGGTTTGTTGCTGCCGGAAACAGAAAAACTGACAGACCAATTGATTTGTTTGCCGAATAGCACGGCGACAACAGATATAGACATTGATGGGGTTTGTGATTTGCTGGCGTTCACCATGCAACATAAGACAGGTATTGCTGAGCGAGACAAGTAGTATGAAGCTGTTTGACTCATTGCTACGCGCGCAACCAGATTTTTTTATTATTGGAGCAATGAAATCTGGCACGACTAGCTTATATCAGTATCTCAATTTCCACGGTTATGCTGAGAGTTCGCTGATTAAGGAGCCTTGTTATTACAGTTATAACTTTGGTAACGGCAAGCACTGGTATCTTGATCAGTTTCCCAAAAAAAAGCTGTTTGGGTCTAAAATTCTCTACTTCGATGCTTCGCCGGTATATCTACATGATGTGCAAGCGGCAGCGCGCATGTATGCCGATTCTCCAAAAGCAAAACTTATTGTGGTCTGTCGTGACCCGATCGAGCGGGCAGTGTCGCATTACAACTACTATTCCAGTAAGAACTCTAATTTTGGTAGGAAAGTAGAGAACAGCATTGATGAGCGCAGCATTGAACAGGCATTTGATGATGATATGAGCGGTCGTGAACAGCGACCGTTCTTTCGTTACTGCCGCATGTCGCGCTACGCTGAACAGATGGAGCAGTTTTTACATTACTACCCTCGTGAGCAGGTGCTATTCGTAGACCTGAAAGAACTCGAAACAGACGTGGTTAGTGTATTGCTACGCATCGCAGATTTTCTCGGGTTACCTGAACCGGACAAGTTTCGTAGCATTGCCGTCAGTAATGATCGTATTGACAGCCAGATTAGTTTTCAGAAAGTTGAGCAGAAGCAGTTCAAACGTTTCAATACGCTGGAATATGACATTCCAGTCAGTGAGGCTCTTGAAGCGCGTCTGTGTGCTTTTTTTCGGGATGATGTACTACGGTTGCAAGTCTACCAATCTTTTTCTTGGGCAAGCAAATATATCGACTAATGTGGCGGATGAGTGCTAACGATCAGAACAATTCGTATGCCTGTAACAATCGTGAGAGCTGCTCAGGCGAGTTGAACATTGTCACATCCAAAATAGATAGAAATGGAACGTGAGTATGGTTGAACTGCGGGTAGTCAATCTCCTGCGTACGAAGAAACTGTAAGTTGATATTGGCGCGTGAAAATGCCACGCGGTCGTACAATGCAGCGCCGCCAGATGGGTTTATGTAATTTTCTGATCCTAATACACGGTTGATTTCGATAACGCGTTCTTGCGCCTTTAGTGAATTATTTTTCTGTAGGCTAGACGAGAATATGATGGGCGTTCTAATGCTTAGGTATGTGCAATACTCGCGGATAGCATGAGTGACAAACATAGAAATATTTTGTTCTTCGCAGCTCATACAGCGATTAAACAATGCAAATGCGGCGTCAAAATACGGTGCTTTACGGTAAGACTCCTGTATTTGGCGGAGCAGTTTGTTTTTTTGACTATTTATATCCGCGGCTAGAAACCGTTGGTTTATATTAAGCAGAGAGGAGTCTTTTAACAGTGGCAGAGTCATGAAACGATCTTCACCGTTGACAAGAATCCGGTTGCGGTTTATCCAACCATTTTTTATCCACTGGACATCGTCGTGAATAATGAAAGTATCGACAGCATTAATAAGCTGAAAATAACCGATATACGGCAAGAAGTAGGGCTGCATGAGACCTAATTTCATTTAAAACCTTTGGTTGGCGCGCAACATTCAAACAGACGGCGAAAGAGTAAAGAGGTTTCTCTTTGCAGTCTATACAGCTTGCAGCCTTGAATCGTGCCAAGTGGCACTGTAGTATCACTTCATGCGCACAGAACTCGTCACGACATTAAAACGCCAAGCCACGGAACTGCTTTCAGATCTTGAAAAAAGCAGGGAGCCGATTTTGATTACGCAACACGGCTTGCCCAGTGCGTATTTGTTGGATGTTGAAACCTACCAATTGCTGCAGCAGCGCATGGCGGTGCTGGAAGGCATTGCGCGCGGCGAGCAGGCGGTAGCGGAAGGGCGCGCCGTGTCGCACACGCAGGCCGAGCAGCGTCTTGCTAAATGGCTGAAATAGTTTGGTCTGAGCCGGCGCTGACAGATTTGGATGCCATTGCCGACTACATTGCCCTAGAAAACCCAACTGCCGCCGCTGCCTTGGTGCAGCGGGTGTTTTCGCATGTTGAACAGTTGGCGCAGCATCCAGAGAGCGGTAGCCGTCCGCCGGAGTTAAAAAAATCGCGCTATCGGCAAATTGTAGAGCCACCTT
>CAZHQZ010000140.1:0-3660 GCA_964534675.1 uncultured Pseudomonadales bacterium
ACACAGCAATGCAGGTGCAATAAAAACATGATCTGGCGCGTAGGAGAGCAATAGTTTCAAATGTCGCCAACCATCGCGCCATGTATTTAAGTGTGGCGGTCTGCCTCTGCCATCTGGCTGCAACGTCGTAGGCACTTCGGTAATTTTGTAGCCAGACATGCTGGCTTTCATCACCATTTCACTGGCAAATTCCATTCCCGAACTTTTCAAACCCAAATCAAGAATCCGTGCGCGCGAGAATCCGCGCAGGCCACAATGAAAGTCGCCAATATGAGTTCGGTACAGCAGCCTGCCAATAAAGCTCAGTACAGGATTGCCCAAATAGCGATGCAAAAGAGGCATGGCATTTTGCTCAATGCCGCCACGAAAGCGATTGCCCATCACTAAATCAGCACCATCGCGCAACTCAGCTATAAAACCGTCTAGTGATGAAAAGTTATAGCTATCGTCGGCATCACCCATTACAACAAACCGACCTTGCGCGGCATCAATACCACCTAAAAGTGCCGCACCATAACCACGAGTAGAGATAGCTACCACTCTTGCACCCGCCGCTTCAGCCGCAGCCTGCGATCCATCGGTAGAGCCGTTATCTGCTACCAACACTTCGCCAGCAATACTATTTACACCAAGAAATTGCTTCGCTTTTTTCACGCAAACCGCCACTGTCGCCACCTCGTTGAGACAGGGCATCAGAATCGTCAGCTCTAGTGCGTTATTTTCCACTGCCAATTTACTCCTTGCTCATGGCCTTAGAACGGCGGAGTGGCTCGCAATATTTCTCACGCCATACATCTGGCGACATAGAAAATGTTTCAGCGAGACTCCCTAATGGAAAAATCATCATAGACCATGACTTTTTTGCGTAAACGTCATTCTTACTATCAATATAGACATCAATCTCATAGTTCGCATAATTCTTCTGCCGATTTCTATCGGAAAGGATTATAGCTTCCCCTGTAGGAGAAAAAATTTTGGGGCAGATCTCTTCAATTCTCTGGAAATACTTTCTAGCATCCCCCACCGCAGTATCATATTTTCCAATGGAAGACTCACTCCGAACCAATGGACAAAATATAAAACCAGATCGAGTGTCATCGCCCCGTACTTTGGCTAAAAATTGACACTTTGTATAATCTCCTAGTGCGAGGCCAAAACGTCCAAACTGATCGAAAAAAAGATCACTCAGCCGCTGTTGCCTGGTCAAAATAGCCCTCGGAGCCATGACCATTCCGAGCACACGCTTACCATATTGCTCTATTTTGTGCTGAATAATGGCTCCATTCTCCAAAGGGTATCCACCATACACATTGATCAATGATGAGTTATCCCCCATGTCTTTGGCTAGTACAGAGTAACTCGTTCGCGTGCCCGTCATCACCAACTGATTACCCACACCAACCACGCCTCTGAAGTCGACATTAAACCAGGTGCCGCCCCACGCTGAGTTCTGAAATCGAAATGATGTTCCGCTCTGCGTTCCAGGCACAGCACAAGTAACAAAAAATTGCAGCACAAGCAATAATAAAAATGCGCTCCTGAAAAACTTCAGACTAAGTAACGAGCGTAAAGCCAACAAAATTCCAGCTCCAAGCAATAGGAAAATCCCAACACCATAACGCCCATTCCCTGATATAAACACCCATACATACAATGAAATCATGAGAAAAAATAGAAAATCAGACTCCACAACAGGAGCCTTATTTCTCCCATGCACCAACAGCCGTTTCACAAAAAAAACAGATGCAAGAAATACAAAAGCACCCGGACGTAAGTCCGGCTCGCCAATTTCCATGTAAACCCATGCATCTGATTTTGCTATACGGAATGGCAATAGTGCTTGATACCATGCACTCTCAGAAATAAAGCGAAAATTTGCAATAGCCTCTGTCGAGAAGTATGGCGACTTAAACCACTGGTTCAAAAAGGGAAAAAAAGGATTCCCAAACTCTCGATATAAAATCCATCCCCACCACCCATAAGCGAGCAAAAAACCAGCAATACCAGCCAATGCACTCCCCCAAAGCACAAACCAACCAATATCTCCCCTAAACAGTCGCAGCAACACCAACGCGACAATACCAGGCAAATAAATAACAGCGGTCAATTTCAAGCCAAGCGCAACACCAAACAGAAACGCGGCAAACCAATAATCTCTGTTTGACGACTGCCCATCTGGGCGAAAAAGATATAAAAGACCACTAAAAACAGGGATTTGCAGAAATAGGTCTGGAAAACTACTCCCTGTACAAGTCCAGACCAACAAACTGCCCAGTGACATTGCCATCGCCCCAATAAGGTGCCAATTCCGCAATCCTAGCGATACACTGTAAAACACTGTCAATAATACAAAAGCAATCCCGCCATAAAGCGCCATAACTAACGCTACCAAGCGATCAGACCACTCCGCATTGATCATTGCCGCAAAAGGAAGATGCACCAAAGGATTTAAATAGCCCTGTAAAGATGCTCCAAAATAATCCGTTTCGAATCTCTGATCGAGCAGCATCGCACCAGAATAGTAGTGATAAGACCAGGCATCCGAATTGTCATCCTTGACCACAATCTGAGTAACGATTACGGCAAGCAGCATGGCAACCAAACAAACTGAACGGCGGGATAATGCCCAGTACGGGCAAGTAACACATGACATTGGCAACAACTCTCTTAAATAGATTGCCAAAAAAAACGCGCCCAAGGCGCGTTTTTTTTGAATCAAAAACCTTGCACTAAATTATTAGGGATACTGACCACGGCAAGTGCTTGGGAAGTATTTTTCTTTGCCGCTTGGAGGAGTACATCTCCATCCTGCAATCATTTGACCCGCAGCAGTGGCCGCTGTGAATGTTGATGCTGATGTTGATGGCTCTAGCACTACGGCACCAGTCAGGCCGGCACTGGCTGGAAAGTTCTGCGGAGTTACACTAACAACACCGGCAGCACTGACAGTAATTGCAGATACATATTTGGTCTGGTTACTGAGAGCAGCGCTAACTTCACAGCCCCATGTAGTAGGCAAAGAAGCGGTAGACTGATACGCCTCTGTTACCGTGGTGCGGCAAGCAGAAGCAGCCAAGATAACCTCCGACACTTTCGCACGCACGGTGTAGTCTTGGTACGCAGGCAGCGCTACGGCAGCCAAAATACCGATAATCGCTACTACGATCATCAGTTCGATCAGGGTAAAGCCTTTTTGTAGTTGCTTTTTCATGGTAGTCACCTCGAAAAGTTTAATTGTTTTGCCCCGAGTGGAGCAGAAGCCTCGCCGCTGGAATCAGTGAGCTACCGCCTCTGCGTATTAGAATACAAATGCTGTGCCAACTTTGGCAACCCTTTTAAAATTCAAGCAGTTACATGTGAACAGTACATCATCCCCTCCAAATTTGCATACTAGACAGTGACCAAAATGGTCAGTTGTTGTCGTCTAATGTGTAGAAACATCGTCTCGGCGCGAGTTTTATCGCAACAGATGCTGTCTCTGCCAAACGGGTACGATTTCACTTCAACTGCGACCGCTATCACATTGTAAAATCTGAATTATTGCGCCCGTAATGCTTTGCCGATAGACTCAGGGCGTTTCACCATTCACCCCAGCGCGCCCATGAATACAATTTCCGTCAACGGTCTTGCCAGACGCCTCGTCAATGATGGCCTCATCAA
>CAZHQZ010000141.1:0-3630 GCA_964534675.1 uncultured Pseudomonadales bacterium
AAGCCGGATTCCACTGCTTTCGCCATGCCGCCCTTGCTTTCGATTTCTTCGATCAAAGCCCACGCTTTGTCAGCCAATTCCTGCGTGAGACTCTCCATCATGTAGGAGCCGCCCCACGGGTCGACTACATTACAAATGCCGGTTTCTTCCTGAATAATTAGCTGCGTGTTGCGCGCGATGCGCGCAGAAAACTCGGTGGGCAATGCGATGGCTTCATCGAGTGCATTGGTGTGCAGTGATTGTGTGCCGCCGAAAACAGCCGCCATTGCTTCGATAGTCGTGCGCACCACGTTGTTGTACGGATCTTGTTCGGTGAGTGACCAACCGGATGTTTGTGAATGCGTGCGCAACATTTTTGAGCGCGCGTCTTTCGGATTAAATTCGCTGACGATGCGCGACCACAACAGGCGACCAGCGCGCAGTTTGGCGATCTCCATGTAGAAATTCATGGAGATACCCCAGAAGAACGACAAACGACCGGCGAAAGCGTCGATGTCCAAACCGGCGGCGAGTGCGGTGCGGATATATTCCTTGCCGTCGGCCAGTGTGTACGCCAGCTCTAGCGCGGCGTCGGCACCAGCTTCCTGAATGTGATAGCCAGAAATGGAAATCGTGTTGAATTTCGGCAGATTTTTTGAGCAGTAGGCGATGATGTCGCCGATGATTTTCATGGAGGGCGCAGGCGGATAAATGTAGGTGTT
Organism: uncultured Pseudomonadales bacterium; assembly: GCA_964534675.1. Lineage (GTDB taxonomy): Bacteria > Pseudomonadota > Gammaproteobacteria > Pseudomonadales > UBA7239 > UBA7239. The sequence goes on from CAZHQZ010000141.1 coordinate 702, forward strand.
GCGCACCATAAATTCTTTCAAAATGTCGTTTTGAATCGTGCCTGCGAGCTGGTCTTGCGTCACGCCTTGTTCTTCGGCGGCGATGATGTAACCGGCCAACACCGGCAGCACCGCGCCGTTCATGGTCATCGACACCGAGACTTTGTCGAGCGGGATGCCATCGAACAGCACCTTCATGTCTTCCACGGAGTCAATCGCCACACCCGCTTTGCCCACGTCGCCGGTCACGCGCGGGTGATCGGAGTCGTAACCGCGGTGCGTGGCTAAATCAAACGCCACGGAAACACCTTGACCGCCCGCCGCCAGTGCCTTGCGGTAGAAGGCGTTGGATTCTTCAGCGGTGGAAAAGCCCGCGTACTGGCGAATCGTCCATGGCTTGCCCGCATACATGGTGGCCTGTGGGCCGCGCACGAAAGGCTCAAAGCCGGGCAGCGTGTTGGCATGCGGCAGGCTGGCGGTGTCGGCGGCGGTGTACAGCGGCTTCAGCGTGATGCCTTCCGGCGTTTCGGTGTTCAGGCTGTCCAGCGGCTTGCCTTTCAGTTGTTTCTCGACGGAGGCTTGCCAGTCGGCGATGGTTTTGTTGGTCATATTTTTTTCTCTCGTTGGGGACGCGATGAATCGCGCCCGTACAGGTATTTAGTGGTGATCGTCTGCGGGCTGGTTAATTTCGATCAGCACACCATCGCAGCATTTGGGGTGGATGAAAATCACTTGGCAGCCGTGCGCGCCAGGCGTGGGCGCGTCCGACAGAAATTGGTAGCCCTTGGCTTGCAGCATGGCTACGTCTTCCAGAATGTTGTCGGAGCGGAAGCAGATGTGGTGAATGCCACCTTTGCCGTTCTTTTCCAGATATTTAGCGATGGGGCCTTCGCCGTTTAGCGGGTGCACCAGCTCGATTTGCGTGCCTGCTACGGGAAAGAATGCGGTGGTGGTTTTGGCGGCTGCCACATCTTCCGTGCCGTTGAAGGTCAGTCCGAAATCTTCCAGAAAGCGTTTGATGGCTTTTTGCAGATCGGGAACGGCGATGGCGATATGGTCGAGATGGGTAATCATCGGAGCCTCAAAGAAAGTGGGGAGCCACAAAGAGGCGGCATTTTAGCGGGCTGAGGCGGGGCGGGGCTAGTCAAAAGCGTATTGCGGTGTAATGGGTGTGGCGGACGTTCGCAAAAAAGGAAGATTGCTGGGTATTGCTGTCGGTACACGAATACCACCTTGCTCGGCAAACGTAAAAAACAAAATAATCCCCCACCCCAATAATTGAGTGAGAAACGGCTTTTTGGCCGTTTGCCAGTGCGCGAACAAAAAAATGAGCGAGACGGGTGGCAGAAACAGGCATCCCAATCCCCACAAAATACCGGCGCGAAAAGCGGCGATTAAATAAGTAATGCTGCCAATCAATAAAATGATTAAACCGAGCAAAATGGCGATGGCAGACATAATTTTTCTCCAAATTAGAGCGTGTAATTTGCCACAGATTCATGCACTTGGCTTGCCCAATTCTCCACGCGCAGATTGGGGTAGTGCTGGAAATCCTGTTCGTTATTGGTGATTAGCGTGAGATCAAGACTCAAGGCGTGAGCTGCAATCAGGCGATCCAACGCATTGCGTTGGCGGTCGCGCACGGCGGCGCGCAGAATGCCATAGTGCAGCGCCTCGTTTTCGGTAAAAGGCAGCGCCGGAATATCTTCCAGCAGCGCGGCAAGTGCATGTTCGTTTTGCTGACGGTTGGCAGGATGCATTTCTACGCCCGCGCGCAGCTCGGCTAGCGTCACAATCGACATCACCACATCGCCGCGATACAGGTTTTCCAGCCTGTGCAGCACCTGCGGAGGATGCTGGCGAATCAGGTAGATGCAGATATTGGTATCAAGCAGGTAGCGCATATCACCAGCCCGCGTGTTCTATTTCAGGCTCGTCTGCCGGACGACCTCCCATCATGAAATCAGCGCTGAATGCTTCTAGTTTGCTGCGCAAGCCTGTTAGTTTTTGCTGACGCAGTGGGCGAATGATGAGCTCGTCGCCGCGACGCTCGATCTCCACGTCTTGCAGACCATCGGGAAAACCCAGCTCTTTGGGAATGCGAACGGCTTGGGAATTGCCACTTTTGAAAACGCGCGTTTGCATAATGTGAGCCTTACCTAAGCTTTTTGTGATTACAGTATATACATGATGTGGCCAATCTTCCAATAGCAGCCGCTGCTATGATGCCGGCCATGATCGAACCTGCCTCTCCATCGTCTAAAACTCCTGTTCAGCTCGTCACCGTGGATGAAAACCACGATGGTCAGCGCATCGACAATTTTTTGTTCGGGCAGTTGAAAGGCGTGCCGCGCACCTTGGTGTATCGCATTCTGCGCAAAGGTGAAGTGCGCGTGAACAAAGGGCGTGCGAAGCCGGAACATAAATTGGCAGTGGGTGATGTGGTGCGCATTCCGCCGTTGCACATTCCAGAGCCAGATGCGCCAGCGAAGGCGAGCGGCAATCTGTTGGAAGTTTTAGAAAGCCGTATTTTATTTGAAGATCAATACCTCATTGCCATTAACAAGCCAGCCGGTTTAGCGGTGCACGGCGGCAGCGGTATTCGTTTGGGCTTGATCGAAGCGCTGCGCCAGATGCGGCCGCAAGAAAAAATGTTGGAGCTGGTGCATCGTTTGGATCGCGATACTTCCGGCTGCATGTTGATCGCAAAACGGCGTTCCGCACTGACGGCATTGCACGAAGATTTGCGCGCAGGTCGTGTGGATAAACGCTATCTCGCGTTAGTGTTTGGTCGCTGGCCGGCGCGCATCAAAGAGGTGAAAGTTCCGCTGCTAAAAAATGAAGTGGCGAGCGTGGTGCGCGTGAGTGATGCGGGTAAATCTGCTCACACGGGCTTTACAATCAAACAACAATTTACGGATTACACCTTGTTGGAAGCCAAACCCTACAC
>CAZHQZ010000142.1:0-1969 GCA_964534675.1 uncultured Pseudomonadales bacterium
GTGCGGCGCGATAAGATCGTCGCGCAAGTAGAAAAGTTGGCAGAAAGTTTGGGCGGCAAAGCGGTGATTGAGCGCGACTTGCTCGATGAAGTCACTGCCTTGGTGGAATGGCCAGTGGCATTGGCAGGAAAATTTGAGCAGCGTTTTTTGCAAGTGCCGCAAGAGGCACTGATCTCCTCTATGAGCGAGCATCAAAAATATTTTCATGTGGTGGATGCTAACGGAAAATTGCTGCCGCACTTCATCACCGTGGTAAATATTGAAAGCGCTGCGCCGGAGAAAGTGATAGACGGCAACGAGCGCGTGATACGCCCACGTTTGTCGGATGCTGCTTTCTTTTTTAATACCGATTTGAAAACGCCACTGGCTGATCGTCGTGAAAAATTAAAAACTATCGTGTTTCAAGCCGAGCTGGGGTCGCTATTTGATAAAAGCGGGCGCGTTGCCAAACTCGCCGCCTGTATTGCGAAAAAAATTGGCGGCAATGTGGCGTGGGCGCAGCGCGCAGGTGAATTGAGTAAATGCGATTTGATGTCCAACATGGTGCAAGAGTTCGACACCATGCAAGGCATCGCTGGCAGTTATTACGCGCAACACGACGGCGAGCCAGAAGAAGTCGCCGCTGCCATGCAAGAACAGTATCTGCCCAAGTTTGCCGGTGATGCCGTGCCGCAAACACTGACGGGTTGCGCGCTGGCGCTGGCCGATCGCTTGGATACTTTAGTAGGTATTTTCGGTATCGGACAAATTCCCTCTGGCTCGAAAGACCCATTTGCGCTGCGCCGCGCCAGTATCGGCGTGTTGCAAATTCTATTGCAGCGCGGCCTGAATATTGATTTGCGCGATGTGATCGCCGCAGCGCACAGCAACTTTTCTGTGCCGCTCAAAAATGCCGACGTGGAAAAACAAGTGCTGGAGTACATCATTGAGCGTATGCGCGCCCTGTGTCTCGATGACAAGATCAGTGCAGAAACTTTTAACGCTGTCGCAGCCAAACAGTTGTCCGTGCCTTTGGATATTCAGCAGCGCGTGTTGGCTGTGCATCATTTCACGCAGTTGCCGGAAGCGGCGAGTTTGGCGGCGGCGAACAAGCGCGTATCGAATATTCTCAGTAAATCAGCAGCCGCTGTAGCCGTGTCTTCTGCGGTTGATGCTGCGTTGTTGCAAGAAGCTGCGGAAAAAAATTTGGCGGCTGCCTTGACTGAAAAACAAAAACAAGTGGCACCTTTATTTGCGCAGCGCGATTACACCGGTACTTTGTCTGCTTTGGCAAGTTTGCGTGAACCCGTGGATGCATTTTTTGATGGCGTGATGGTGATGGCAGACGATGCCGCATTGCGTAACAACCGCTTGGCGTTGCTGTCACAACTGCGTGCATTGTTTTTGCAAGTGGCCGATATTTCACAGTTAGTGCCGGATAAAAAATGAAACTGGTGATACTCGATCGCGATGGCGTCATCAACGAAGATTCCGATGCCTTTGTCAAAACACTGGATGAATGGGTGCCGATAGACGGCAGCATCGACGCGATTGCGCGGCTGTGCGAACACGGTTTCACCGTTGCGATTGCCACCAACCAATCCGGTATCGGTCGCGGTTTAATTACAGAAGATGCGCTGGATGCCATGCACGAGCATTTATTGGATTTGGTGCAGGAAGCGGGCGGCGATATTGCGACGATAGCTTGGTGTCCGCACCGGCCGGAAGATTTGTGCGATTGCCGCAAACCGCAGTCCGGTTTGTTCGATCAAATTGCCAATACACTCGGCTGCGATTTAGAAGGTTCATTCGTGGTGGGTGACAGCTTGCGCGATTTGCAGGCGGGCATGGCGCGCGGCTGCATTCCGGTCTTGGTGCGCACGGGCAAAGGTGAAAAAACAGAAAAGAAAATGCTCGACGATGACAGTGGCGAGTTCGACGGCGTGGAAGTGTTCGATAATTTGAGCGAAGCCGCAAATTATTTGATTGC
>CAZHQZ010000142.1:2069-3626 GCA_964534675.1 uncultured Pseudomonadales bacterium
GTGGAAGGGTTGGAAAATATTCCTGCGCGCCCTTATGTGGTGGTGGCAAAACACCAAAGCGAATGGGAAACGTTTTTTCTGCAACTGCCGTTTGCGCCGGTGTGTACGATTTTGAAACAAGAGTTGTTGCGGATTCCGTTGTTCGGTTGGGGCTTGGCGACAGTGAAGCCGATAGCGATTGATCGCAGCGCGCAGCGCGAAGCCTTGAAATATATTATCGAAGCGGGGCGTTCGCGTTTGGCGGAAGGTATTTGTGTGTTGATTTTCCCCGAAGGCACGCGCACCGCCGTGGGCAAAGTGGGTCGCTATGCGCGCAGCGGTGCAGATCTCGCGCTCAAAGCCGGCGTGCCGCTCGTGCCGGTGGCGCACAACGCGGGTGAGTGTTGGCCGAGCAAACAATTCATCAAATATCCAGGGCTGATTACCGTGGTGATCGGTGCGCCACTGCCAGCAGAAAATGTAGACAGTAAAACCCTGATGACACGCGCCGAGCAGTGGATAGAAGCGGAAGTGCAGCGGGTGTCGCAGTATTAAAACCACTACATAACAGAACAATCACCGGCAGGGAATATGTGTGAATAACGATTTAGCTAATAACAATTCAGTGAATAACAACAAAGAAATCGAAAGAGCCGAGTTGCACAAAACCATCTGGCGCATTGCCAATGATCTGCGCGGCAGTGTCACCGGTTGGGATTTCAAAAGCTATGTGCTCGGCATGTTGTTCTACCGCTTTATTTCAGAAAATCTTGCGGGCTATCTCAATGTACAAGAGCGCAAAGCGGGCAATGCCAGCTTTGACTACGCTCGCTTAAATGATGCGGATGCTGAATTTGGCCGTGTAGAAACGGTAAAAGAAAAAGGTTTTTATATTCTTCCCTCACAACTGTTTGTGAATGTGTGTGAGCGCGCGCGGCAAGATGCCAACCTGAATGAAACACTGTCGCGCATTTTTGCTGATATTGAAGGCTCGGCTACTGGCTCTGATAGCGAAGATGATTTCAAAGGCCTGTTTGAAGATTTGGATGTCAACAGCAACAAACTGGGGAAAAATGTCACCGAGCGCAACAAAGTGCTGGTGAAATTATTGGATGCGATAGGTGATTTGCCGCTGTCGGGTGACTCGGCGCGTTTTTCTGGCAACAGCATTGATTTGTTTGGTGATGCCTATGAATACTTGATTCAGATGTACGCAGCGAATGCCGGTAAATCGGGCGGTGAGTTTTATACACCGCAAGAAGTCTCAGAATTGTTGGCGCGCATTACGGTGGTGGGTAAAACCGAAGTTAACAAAGTGTATGACCCGGCCTGCGGTTCTGGCTCCCTGTTGTTGAAGTTTGCCAAAGTGTTGGGGCCAGACAAAGTGCGCCAAGGTTTCTTTGGGCAAGAAAAAGAGCTCACCACCTACAACTTGTGCCGCATCAATATGTTTTTGCACGATGTCAATTTTGAAAAATTTGATATTGCGCACGGCGATACCTTGACAGAACCCATGCACGGCGACGATGAACCGTTTGAAGCCATTGTGTCTAATCCGCCGTACTCTATTAAATGGGA
>CAZHQZ010000143.1:0-3606 GCA_964534675.1 uncultured Pseudomonadales bacterium
CGGCGTTTTCAGGGCGCGCTGCCACACGCTCGGCTGCCGCCATCGCCGCACCGCTGGAGATGCCGGCGAGTATGCCCTCCTCCTTCATCAAACGATGCGCCCACTGCATGGCCTCGTCATCGTTGACCGCTTCCACTTGATCCACCATCGCCATATCCAGCGTGCCCGGAATAAAGCCCGCGCCAAGCCCCTGAATTTTGTGCGGCGCGTGTTTCAAGTCTTTGCCTTCTTTCACTGCGCGCATGACGTACGAAGATTCTGGTTCCACCGCCACCGAAATAATGGCTTTGCCCATTTGTTGTTTGATGTAGCGTGAAACGCCGGTGATGGTGCCGCCCGTGCCGACACCGCTAATCAATATATCAATCTCGCCGTTGGTGTCGCGCCAAATTTCTGGTCCCGTGGTGTTTTCATGCACTTGCGGGTTAGCCGGATTTTCAAATTGTTGCAGCATCAAATAATGCGCGGGATTGCTCGCAACAATTTCTTTTGCTTTAGCGATTGCACCGTTCATGCCGAGCGCAGGATCCGTCAGCACCAAATTCGCACCCAAGGCTTTCAATACTTGGCGGCGCTCCAAACTCATGCTGGACGGCATGGTTAACGTCACCGCGTAACCTTTTGCCGCACCGACAAAAGCAAGCGCAATGCCGGTGTTGCCGCTGGTGGGCTCTACCAATTCCATACCTGCCCTCAACACGCCGCGCTGTTCTGCATCCGCCACCATATTGGCACCGATGCGGCATTTCACCGAACCGGCAGGGTTGCGACTTTCTACTTTGGCAAAAATTTTGTACTGCGTAATGCGATTCAGTTTTACCAGCGGCGTGCCGCCAATGCTCTGGCTGTTATTTTGAAAAAGACTCATCGTACACCTCCCATTTTTACTCTACCCATTGATAGCGCCACACTGCTGCGTCGCCATTTTGTGCAGGTGCAGCCACTTCTTCGCGCCACTGCACCGATTTAAACAAGGCAAATAAATTGCGAAAACTTTCACGCCCTTTCACATCCAAATCCACCATTACTGTGCTGCCATTAATCTGCATGCCGCGAATTTTTTCTACCGCATCCAACTGCTCCAAATACTGACGCAACTGCATAAAAGCGGCATAACTGCGCACATCGTCCACCTGCAAACGCAAATGCGCCGCACCGGTATCCGCCACCGTGCTATTGCGGTAATTGGCCGACAGCAGTTCCGCCGCGTGACGCAAGGCTGCGTCCAGCAGCGCATCCCGTGTCGCTGCTTTTTCAGCAAAACGCTGCTCCTGCTCTCCCGCACGCAAAGCCCACTGGCCGGACCACGTTTTTTCATCACTGCCACTAACATTGCCCAACAGCAGCGCATTGGCACCGCGCTGTACCGCTTGCGGCATCAGCGCAGCGGTATCCAAACTTTGCGCGCTCGCCGTGGTGGTGACATCGAGCGCAGCATCCCACAACAACAGCGGCACGCCGCGTGCAAAACTTGCGCGGTGTATGCCCGCTGCGGCTTCGTTATCGTTTGCGGACAACAAATGATTCTGCGCATCCACCGCCACCAACAACACTTGTGGTCTATCGAGTGGCCACACGGTTACTGCCGCATCGCGCAACAGTTTGTCGATAGCACTTTGTTCAAACACCAAACGCAAACGCCAGTTCAGTATTTTTCCATCCGGCGTTCTGTCTTGCAGATAAGAAAATTGCGCGACAAAATTTTCGGCTTTGTTTTGTGCAGTGGCGATTTGTGTGTTGCCATCTAAGCGCTGACCGCTCAATTTTTCTAACACCAACAACAAACCTGCGCGCTCTGCGGCGCTTCTGTTTTCAGAAGATTGATCGGCAACAGGCACATCCACGGCATAGGGTTGCTCCAAGCGCACGGCTTGCGCTGCACTGCAACACAGCAACAACATCACAGCGAGGGCAGATAAAACTCTCATAACGATGAAACTCTCAAGCTAAAACGCAAACGTAGAGCGCAGATGTAAAACAGCAATATCAGGCGATGGGAAGCGATAGTCAGACTGCTACAATACGGCGGCCATTACAAGGATTGACACATGTTGGCACGTCCACTGTCCCCCACACTGCTCGCCGCATTTTTGCTGGCGACTTTCATCCTCGGTCTGCCCGCTGTGTGGCCGCTCAGTGCGCGCTTGGATTTTTTGTGGCTGGATAAACTCACCGCGCAACAAGCACTGCGCGAGCACGCCGACAGCGACATTGTGCTGGTGGACATCGACGATTACAGCTTGCGCGCTATGGCCGACACGATTGGTCGCTGGCCGTGGCCGCGCGCCACACACGCCGAGTTGGTGGAGTGGCTGCTGACACAGGGTGCACGCGCCGTGGTGTTCGATATTTGGTTCAGCGAACCGGATATTCAGCGCCCAGAATTCGATCAATATTTCGGTGAAGTGTTGGATAAACACCGCAACATTTTTTTGCCTACTCTGCTGATGAACAGCGCCGAGCCAGAGCGCGCCAAGCTGCTGAGTCGCTACCCCGCCAATCTGCCTATCCGGCGCACCGCGCAAGCACAAGCAGACGCGCGAGGTGATTTACTGCTGCCCGCCATGGGCTCGCCTGAGCACTGGCAACTAGGCTTGATTAACTACCTCGCCGATCCCGATGGCATTGCGCGCCACTATCAAACGCGACAGGAAAAACAGGGTTGGCAACTGTTCTCGCTGCCGCAGGTGGTGGCCGACGCATTGCAATTCGATACCCGCAACCTACCCTCACCACTGCGCTTGGTGTGGTTGGGCAACGGTCAAGATTCGCCCTACACCCGCTACAGTTACGCAGATATTTGGGTAAAAGTGCAGGCAGGCGAAAAACAAAATTTAGCGGGAAAAATCGTGTTTATCGGCGCCACGGCGGCGGGTTTGCACGATCTGCGCCCCACGCCGCTCAACGCACAATACCCAGGGCTGTACTTGCTCGCCAACACGCTCGACAACTTGAAAAATCAGCAGTGGTTGCACTACCACGCGTGGCTCGGCGTGCTGCTCGGTCTGCCGTGGCTGCTGTGGTTGCTATGGCGTTTACAGCGGCAAAAACCGCTGCTGATGACTGCCACGCAATCGACGTTGATCGCCGCGCTCTTGCTCGCCGCCAGTTTCTTCGCCATTCGCCAGCATTGGCTGCTGCCCGTGGTGTCGCCTTTCATCGCCAGCCTGTTGTTGCTCGGCACCGGCACCGCGCTGCGCTACTGGCAGGAGTACGCCGCCAAGCAAGCCGCTATCGAAATGTTTGGTCGCTTTCTCGACCCTATCGTGGTGCAACAACTCGCCGAGCAGGGTTTGAGCGAAGAAACACAGGCGAGCAAGCAGTGCGAAATCAGCATTTTGTTCTCCGATATTCGCGGCTTTACCACGATGTCAGAAAAGGCGAGTGCGGCGGAAATCATGTCGCTGCTGAATGCTTATTTCACGCGGCAAGTCGGTGTGATTTTCAAAAACCACGGCACGCTGGATAAGTTCATCGGCGATGCGATCATGGCTTTTTGGGGCGCGCCGCTGGCGGATGAACGGCACGCCATCAACGCGGTGAATGCCGCGCTGGACATGGTGGATACGCTGGAACAGTTTCGCACTGAACACAATCTGCCCGATT
>CAZHQZ010000144.1:0-3550 GCA_964534675.1 uncultured Pseudomonadales bacterium
TGGTTGTCTTTGGCAAGTGAAGCTAAGCGCAAGAAGTTTGGCGTTGGCTTGATAACGGCCTTTCAAGAAAAGGCAAAGGTTGCACGTTTTCTGCAATATCGTGGCTTTTTGCCGCTGCAAATTGACGGAGCGCTGCGCGGCTGAATGAGCCGTGCAGTCTCCGCGTTGTGGCACGCTCAGATTTTGAAAAATTGAATGGCAGCTTCCAAATCTTTGACTTGCTCGTGAATCGTGCTGGCAGAGTCAGAGAGTTCGGTCGAAGAGTGAGCGCTCAATTGAGTAGAACTTTCGATCTGCGTTACCGCGCGATGAATTTGCTCCACGCCGCCTTGTTGCTCGTCCGAAGCGTGGCTGATTTCTTGCACCAAATCGGCGGTTTGCACCACTTGCGACACAATTTGGTCGAGCAGGGTGATGACTTCGTTGCTCACACCGGAACTATTGGCCACCAAGGCGGCAATTTCAGAGGCGGCTGTGCGGCTCTGCTCCGCCAGCTTGCGCACTTCGCCCGCGACCACGGCAAAGCCGCGTCCGTGCTCGCCCGCGCGCGCCGCTTCAATTTCGGCGTTGAGCGCCAGCAAGTTGGTGCGTTGCGCAATTTCATTGATAACGCCAATGCGTTGCGTGATTTTTTGCATTTCAGAAACGGCGTCTTTCATCACCACGCTGCCTTGGCGCACGCTGTCGGCGGCAGCCGTGGCAATTTGCTCGGTGGCGCGCGCATTATCGGCATTCTGGCTAATAGTGACGCTCATTTCTTCCAGAGCGGCCGAAGTTTCTTCCGCGCTGGCGGCTTGTTCTTCGGCACTGACGCTCACGCGCACAGCGCTGTCGTGAATACTGGCTGAAGCCACGGAGAGCGCGTTGGTAGTGGCAACTAGCTGGCTGATGACGCTGTGCAGCTTTTCCAAAAAGGCATTGAACATATCGACAATGCTGCCCAGCTCGTCGTTGCTGGTTTTTTTCAGTCGATGCGTTAAATCGCCGTCACCGTCCTGCAAATCTTTCAAAGCCTCCAACATATTGTTGATGGGGCGAGTGATGGCATTGCGCATGATGATGAAAGTCAGCCAACACACCAGCAGACCAAAGCTGATGCCCACGGCACTGACCGAAAGGCGCAAGTTTAAGAGTGCTGCGCTCAGGGCTTCGTGGCTGTCAATTTCGCTGACCAACAGCCAAGTGTTGCCGTCAATGACCACCGGTGTCCAAGCACCGATCACTTTTTTGCCGCGATAGTTGATGTAGTGCCCAGTGCCTTCCTCGGTCACGTCCATGAAGCGGCTGTTGTGAGCAGGTTCAGTTTGGAGACGCAGTGGGCTGGCGTTGTCGCCCTTGGTGTTGATCAGATACGTTTCACCGTTTTCGCCCAAACCTACTTTTTGCCACTGTTGGTGCCATGCCATTTCATCGTAAAAGTCTTTCAAAATAGGTGGCAGCGCGCCCCCCTTGTCTTCTTGTGCAGTCCAACCTTCGATCAAGCCCGCCAGCATGCCGCTATTAAAATGGTTGGCTTCCTGCCACTCATTAATTTCCTGTTTCTTGATGTCTCGCAGCGCCGCGACTTTGGCTTCCACGGTTTGCTGAATATGTCGCATCCCCACTTCAACCGTGATACTGCCCACCGCCGTCATGGCGACGACGCTGAAAATCACTTGCAGAGCCAGAATTTTGCGGATCAGGGAAAAGTCTTTGAACTTCACTGCACGGTTCTCCTTGCGCGGTCAATAGTGTCGCAATCTACCACAAGCGGCTGCGCGAGAAGGGGTCTCCCCTTACAATACGCACCCACAGTAATCCTATGTTTCGAGCCGGTGTTGCGGCTCTCTGTCGAGGTTGTGATGCTGGTTTTGCGCGGTGCGCCTGCTTTTTCTTCGTTTCGTCTCAATAAGTGGCTCACGCGTTTACGCGAGATTGCTGCTGTGCGCGAACTGTATGCCGAGTTTGTGCATTTTGCCGATGTGTCGCAGCCGCTGACCGCACAAGAAACAGCGGTATTGGAACAACTGCTGCAATACGGTCCGCGTCAGGAAACGCTGTTTGAACCGCACGGGCAATTGTTTTTGGTTGTGCCGCGTGCAGGCACGATTTCACCGTGGTCGAGTAAGGCGACAGACATTGCGCGCAACTGTGGTTTAACGGCAGTGCGCCGTTTGGAGCGCGGCATCGCCTTTCGCGTGGATGGCGATTTCACACCGGAACAAACCTCTGCTATTTCTGCGGCACTGCACGATCGCATGACTGAAACAGTGTTGGATACTCTCGACGCCGCTTCAGTTTTGTTTGTGCAAGAACAGCCTGCGCCTTCGACTACCGTAGATATTCTCAGCGGTGGTCGCGCCGCTTTAGTGCGCGCCAACGGCGAGTTGGGTTTGGCTTTAGCCGACGATGAAATTGATTATTTGCTGGAAAGTTTTACTGCGCTGAATCGCAATCCCGTCGATGTGGAATTGATGATGTTTGCACAAGCCAACTCCGAACATTGTCGTCACAAAATTTTTAATGCCGATTGGTTGATTGACGGTGTCGCGCAAGAAAAATCCCTGTTCAAAATGATTCGCAACACCAACGAATGCGCGGGCGATAATGTGTTGTCGGCATATTCCGATAACGCTGCTGTGGTGCGCGGGCAAACAGCAGGGCGTTTCTTTCCCAATCCGCAAACCGGCGAATACGCCGCGTATTCAGAAGCGGTGCATTTGTTGATGAAAGTGGAAACGCACAACCATCCCACGGCGATTGCGCCGTTTCCCGGTGCAGGTACGGGAGCGGGTGGTGAAATTCGCGACGAAGGTGCAGTGGGGCGTGGCTCCAAACCCAAAGCGGGTTTGACAGGTTTTTCTGTTTCCAATTTGCGCATTCCCGATTACGAGCAACCGTGGGAAAAAAATGTCGAGGGTGAAAGTTACGGCAAACCGGAGCGCATTGTGTCCGCGCTGGACATCATGACCGAAGGCCCATTAGGTGGAGCCGCGTTCAATAATGAATTTGGTCGCCCAAATTTGTGTGGCTATTTCCGCAGTTTTGAATTGCCCGCTGCCGGCGTAAACGGCGAAGAAATGCGCGGCTATCACAAGCCGATCATGATTGCCGGTGGTTACGGCAATATTCGTGAAGAGCATGTCGAGAAAAAACCGTTTGCTGCCGGTGCAAAATTGATTGTACTCGGTGGCCCCGCGATGCAGATTGGTTTGGGTGGCGGCGCAGCGTCTTCCATGGCTTCTGGGCAGAGCAGTGCTGATTTGGATTTCGCTTCTGTGCAGCGCCAAAACCCGGAAATTGAACGCCGCTGCCAAGAAGTGATCGACCGCTGTTGGCAATTGGGTGATAAAAATCCTATTCAATTTATTCACGATGTCGGCGCGGGTGGTTTGTCGAATGCGCTGCCGGAATTGGTAAAAGACGGCGGCACTGGCGGTGTGTTTAATTTGCGCGCCGTGCCGAGTGACGAGCCGGGCATGAGCCCGCTGGCGATCTGGTGCAACGAAGCACAAGAGCGTTATGTGTTGGCCGTCAAAGAAGAAGATCTCGCGCAGTTTGATGCGATTTG
>CAZHQZ010000145.1:0-3544 GCA_964534675.1 uncultured Pseudomonadales bacterium
GCGCGCCAAAAATTCGTGCGATGGAAATTATTGACGAATTGGAAAATGAAAAACGCGGCATTTACGGCGGTGCGATTGGCTATCTCGGCTGGAGTGGCAATATGGACACCGCCATCGCGATTCGCACCGCCGTCATCAAAGATAAAAAACTGTATATCCAAGCGGGTGCCGGTATCGTGGCAGATTCCGTACCGCAATCCGAATGGGATGAAACCATGAACAAAGGTCGCGCCGTGTTTCGCGCCGCTGCGATGGTGTTGGCAGGAAAATAACCATGAGGGATGACGTGCACGAATTAGGGCTCATTGTTGACTCACATGTGCCGATGATTTTCATTTCCTCTCACGAAGAAACGCGCGTACTGGATTTACTGGTAAAAATCAGCACGATACGCACCCTGCCCATGCAAGTGTGGTCATCCACCGATGGTTTGCGCTCCATGGGATTCAGTATTGGTGAGGCCAATGGCGAACAACTGACTTCTTTAGATGCCGCACTGCTAGCCATTAAGCGCCTGCGAGAAAAAGGGCTTTTTGTACTTTGTGATGCACAGCCTTTTTTTAACGAAGATCAACAAAAAAATATTCGCTTATTGAAAGATATTTTATTGCAATACGATACCGCCAACAAAACTATTGTATTGCTTGGTGATGATGCTTCCCCACCACCCTCACTGAAACGCTATGCAGCTGAGTTTGTTTTATCCGCACCCACTGATGACGAAATACTCGCCATCATTCGCGAAGAGGCAACAGCTTGGTGCCAAAAAAATCAGCAGCAACGCATCAAAACGGACAAGCTAGCGCTGGATCGCATCATTATGCATTTACGCGGTTTGATGCCATCTGATGTGCGAAAGCTAGCGCGGCAATTTATCAGTGCTGACGGAGCTATTTCACAGAGCGACCTGCCTTTAGTTAGTAAAAATAAGTTGCACATGCTTGATATGGAAGGTGTTCTGCACTACGAATATAGTACAGAAAACTTTTCTCAAGTTGGCGGGCTCACGCACCTAAAAACATGGCTCAACAAACGTCAGCAAGCTTTTTTAGCGCCGACGGATAACCTTGACACACCAAAAGGTATTTTGTTGCTCGGCGTACAAGGCAGCGGAAAAAGCCTTGCTGCCAAAGCAACCGCAGGCTTGTGGGGACTGCCATTACTGCGTCTTGATTTTGGCGCTCTGTACAATAAATACTACGGAGAATCTGAAAAAAATTTACGGGAATCCTTGAGGCTCGCCGAAAATATGGCACCTTGTGTTTTGTGGCTAGACGAAATTGAAAAAGGCATTGCCGGACAAAATAATGACGACGGTACTAGCCAACGAGTGCTTGGCGCATTCTTAACATGGCTGTCTGAAAGAAAACGTCCTGTTTTTATCGTCGCCACATCCAACAACATCGCCAACCTACCGACAGAGTTGATCCGCAAAGGTCGACTCGATGAAATCTTTTTTGTTGATCTCCCCACACAAAAAATTCGTGAGGAAATTTTTGCTATCCACCTCGCTAAACGCAAACACGACCCAACACTATTTGACCTACCGGTACTCGCCGCCGCAGCAGAAGGTTTTTCTGGGGCAGAAATTGAGCAGGCCATTGTGGCTGCCACTTACTCCGTACAAGCACAGCAACAAGCACTACAAACCACTGCCGTGTTAGACGAGCTGTCACACACAAAGCCCATTGCCGTCGTTAAGGCAGAAAGTATTGCCGCGCTGCGTGCGTGGGCGGCCGACCGCACCGTCTCCGCCGATTAAACAAGCATTTCCTGTTAGTCAGGAAATAAAAAGGGCATCGAGTGATGCCCTTTTTTTGTTGTTGCCAGTGGTGCATTAATGTCCGGTAGCAGTTTTTCCTGAAATAACTTCCACAAAACCCACATCCTTGATGTTGGTCAGCTTGGCTGGTTTGGCTGGGTTCTTCTGCACCCACTTTTGCGTATCCGCTTTCGGCGCAGAGGTGATGATGTCGCTGTAGCCATCCAAATTGACATCACCACCGTTTGCCAAACAGATGCCGCGATTGTCTTTCGCACGCACACCCAACACGGGGTCATGGATAGACACGCCGGTTGCACCGTTCAACAAATACACAGCACCTGCATCTTTCAGCACCACACCTTTGGTTTTGGGCGAAACCGGTGGCAGCGTTCGGTCGCGACCGGGTGCGCCGGCTACAACGTCCCGTTGACCGTCGTTGTCGAGATCGCCGCCAGCAGCCACGCTCCAGCCCAAGCGATCGCCCGCCGCTTCACCTTCTGTTTTCTGACCAATGGCAGCACAGGTGCCCGCACTCACACAGGAGTAACGGTACACAGCACCCGCCTGTTTCAACAGTTTATTTTTGCCGTTGACACTGACTGTTGCTGCATGACGATAAGCACCCACGACGATATCTGCCTTGCCATCGCCGTTGAGGTCGCCAGCTCCAGCTACGCTGTAGCCGAACCAATCGCCCGCCGCCGCATCGCTGCTGCCGGCGCGCGCCCATTCCTCACCTGTAGCGCCGGAATAAATCACAGCGGTACCGGCATCTTTTTTGCCATCGACATCCGCTTTCGGCACGCCAATCACCACATCGGCGTAGCCATCACCATCGACATCGCCCGCGCCAGCAACCGCACTACCCAAGGCATCACCTGCTGCTGCACCTTCCGCAACAATTAATGCATTGTCCACGGTGCAAGCATTGTCGCCAGGGGCGGCTGCCGCCAAATCAGCGCCGGAGCAAACCAGCGCGCGACCAGCATCTTTCAGCACTTTGCCGTCAAGGTTTGTGACATCGGCTTTCGGCACACCGATGACGATATCGCTCGTGCCATCTTTATCGGTATCGCCCGCGTTGGATAGTGAAAGGCCGAGATTATCCCCCGCCGCCGTGCCTTGCACGGCCGTCATCAGCACACCCGTTTGACCGTTGAAGACGTACACCTTGCCAGCGTCTTTCAGCACTTTGGTTTTACCGTCAACAGTTGTGGTCACATCGGCTCTCGGAGCGCCAACGATGATATCGGCGTAACCATCACCGTTCACATCCGCGCCCGCCACGCTGTAGCCAAACCAATCGTTGCTCTTCTCGCCTGTCAGTGGTGCTGCACTGAACAACTCGCTGCCATCGCGACCAGAATAGACATACACGCGACCGATGGATTTGAGTTTTTTCGGCTTGCCATTGACGGTTACCGGTTTGTCCCACAAGTACGCGCCGACCACGATGTCGTCGATGCCGTCTTTGTTCACATCACCGGCATTGGCTACCGAGATACCAAAAGTGTCTTTCTTCAACTCGCCCCATTTGCGGATCAACACACCTGGATCTGGGTCGTAAGGATCGGCATCACAGGCATCACCGGTACCGTCGCCATCGGTATCTTTCTGATCGGCGTTTGAAATGGCTGAGCAGTTGTCTGCGTTGTCACCTATGCCATCGCCATCGGTATCGGTTGTTTCAGTTGGATCATTCGGGAATGCGTCACAGGTGTCGCCAACACCATCACCATCGGTGTCGGTTTGGGCAGGGTTCGCTACCGCTGGGCAGTT
>CAZHQZ010000146.1:0-3543 GCA_964534675.1 uncultured Pseudomonadales bacterium
ACCTTGCTAAAAGTGGATCAGACAAACAGGAAGGGTTGTCTGTCCAGGGCTAGAAAAGAAAACTTACTTGGCTTTTGCTACTGCCGCTTTTGGCTTGGCTACAGCCATGCTGTCCAGCAGTGCGTCCAGTTTGTCTGACAGTGCATCTACTTTAGCATTGACTTCATCAATCTTTGCATTGTCGCCACCAAAGTTCAGTGCGCCCATGTTGACGCTGCTGCGCACTTTGTTGATGCGATCTTCAATCGTGGCGGTGGTTTTGGTTTTGGCTTTGGAAAGTTTAGCTTGGCTCTCGCTGTCCAACTTGCGACCCAACTCTACCAAGTCATCAAAGACTTTGCTGGTTTCTTTGCTCACTTTGCCGTACTGGTTTACAGCTTCGTCAAAAGCTTTACCATACGCGCCCAAGCCAGCCAGCCAGATGCTTTTGGCTACTTCACTCGCTTTGTCAGCAATATTTGCGTCTTTAGCTTCTTTCAAAATTTTCTTTGACATAAACATCTCCGTTTGCCGATGGGGTTGCTGTTTTGATCGGTGGCTAAAGTGAGTAGCCATCCTTGAATCAGGCTCGAATACTAGAGGCAAAAAATAGAATAAACATACTAAGTTTGTTCTTTTTTTAATTAATGCGTTTGCGTATCGCGTGAAGTCTTTAGGTATACTGAAAGCGCATGTATTGAGTGTTCGATGATGGCCAAGAAAAAAAGTTCTGCACTGCCCTCTCCTCCGCCAGCGGTCAAACGCTTGTTGACCATGCAGGAAGTCATGCGCCATTTGCATGAGGAGCACAAATATATTTCGCGGCTACTCTATGTGTTGCAAGAACAACTGGCGCTTATCGATGCAGGGGAAACCCCGGATTTAGCGTTGATGCTGGATGTGGCGAGCTATATGCAAAATCATGCTGATTTATCCCATCACACCAAAGAAGACATCATCTATCGCAAATTATCTGAGTGCGGCGACACGCAGAAAGCGGAAGCGGTTTCGCTGCTGATGGATCACGAAACCACCAGCAAAAAATCAGAGGCGCTGGTGCATAGCATCGAAGAAGCGCAGTTGGAGTTGACGCGCGATCGCCAGAAAACACTGCGGCTGCGTGGTGAGGACTACATCGCCAGCATGAAGCAACACATGGACTACGAGGAAAGCCAAGTGTTTCCTTTGGTACTGGAGTCGCTATCTGAGGAGGATTGGTCTGACATCATTCACGATATTCAGCCCGACACTGACCCTCTGTTTGGCAGTACCGTTGAGCAACGCTATGAATACCTGCTGCAAGCTGTAAATAGGGTGATGGAGCGCACGGCAGAAGATGTTGCCATGGCTGAGTTAGTCGGTTTAGGGGCGGCGATGGAAAACGTCGGCGTTTTTTCACGCTTCGGCAACGCGGTGGTAAAGACGGTTTCCGTCCACATTAAACAAGCCTACGCCAGCAATATGGCAGCCTGCCGCAGGCTTTGGCGCGCGCGTTCAACCAACCTAGGCGACTACACCAGCGTTACCGTTGACTGCCTGTTCAACAACTACGATACCGGCGTGGAGATTCTGCGCGACATCGGTCAGCTATTGCGCAGTGCTCGCACCCAAATAGCCGAGCCCTACACATCGAGGTTGCGGATTTATCACGAAATGACGCGCCCTGCCGATGCCGAAACGGATAAGACACATTAACAATGGTGGAATAGCGCAACAAACACTATATGTAGTATTCTTAGAAGGATAAGTGCACTAAGAAGGATAAGAACAGCATCTTTGGCGTGATGTACATATAGACCATCGATTTGACCACTTACCTAGACCATTACTGAGCAAGACATAAAAATATGGCCGAACCTATGCACAAAATGACTCTCGCCAGCGCCTTGATGGAATTGAGAGCCCCTGTTGAAGCCCTGTCGCTACTCCCTACTCTGCCGCTGCTGCGCAAGCTCGCCCCTCGTGGTGACGGGCAGCCGGTATTGATACTGCCGGGGTTTCTCGCCACGGATAACAGCACTTACGTTATGCGGCGCTACTTGAAACGCCAAGGCTTTAACGCATACGGCTGGGATTTGGGGCGCAATGCCGGCTTGCGTCAGAGTACTTATCAGAAGCTGGAACAACGTGTGATCGAAATGTACGGTCAGCACCAAGAAAAAATCAGTCTGATTGGTTGGAGTTTAGGCGGTATCTACGCGCGGATTCTTGCTCATCGTCTGCCGGAATACGTGCGCCAAGTTATCACGTTGGGTTCGCCATTTAATTTGGCACAACCTAAAACCACGAGCGAAGTGGGAGAAGTCTCCAGTTCGCTACTGAAAATCTATGAGCGCCTCAACCCGAATGCCAGCCAAGACGAGCTATTGCAGGGAACGCCGATTTGGGAAACGGCTCCACCTGTGCCTTCCACCTCTATTTATAGTGAAGGTGACGGCATTGCTGCTTGGCGCAGTTGTGTGGATCAAACCAATGACTCGACAGAAAATTTGCGCGTTATTGGCAGCCACACGGGGATGACACACAACCCGATGATTTACTACGCCGTCTCGGAACGATTGTCGCAAGCGCATGACCAATGGCAGCCTTTTGATACACACTGGGTACACCGCTATTTATTTTTGCGCGCATCAGACGGCAGAACGGCGCAAGCCGCTGAACCAGCAGACAGCGTCAGCACTACCTGAATGAGGTCACTTCATTTATGAGTAGCTATCAGGCCGCCGCTTTTAAGTTGCTTTTACGCGTACTGAAAAAACGCATGTTCAGCAATACCGATCATGTGGAGCTGCGCCGCTTGGTCAATAACTCTTCACGCAGATTACCCAAGCCTCCAGCGGATATTGATTTTCGCTCAGAGAGAATTGAAGGCATCCCCTGCTTGTGGGTAAAAGCCATGGGCGCAGATCCAGAAAAATTAATTTTATATTTGCACGGCGGTGGCTACATTTTTTGTTCAGCGCACACCACGCACAAAGATATTTTGTGGCGTTTATCTGTGGCATCAAAATGCAGAGTGATTGCGCCTGATTATCGACTCGCGCCAGAACATCCCTACCCAGCGGCATTGGAAGATTCCATCAAGGTGTATCGCTGGTTACTAGACCAAGGTTATAAACCAGAAAATATTGTGATTGCGGGCGACTCTGCGGGTGGCGGTCTGACTTACGGCACAGTATTAAAACTTCGCGATATAGGATTGCCGCTTCCTGCTGCAACCGTGGCTATGTCGCCTTGGACCGATCTCGCGGTTACTGGCGAATCTGTTATCACTAATTTGAAGCGCGATGCGCTCATTCCCGGCGACGGATTACCTGAAGGTGCGCAATATTATTTAGCTGGCGCATCAACACGCGATCCTTACGCTTCACCTTTGTACGGCGACCCTACGGGTTTGCCGCCCACGCTGATACAAGTAAGTAAAGACGAAGTATTGCTGGACGATTCACGCAGACTGGCTGCCAAATATCGCGCAGCAGGCGTGCCTTGTGAATTGGAACTGTGGGATGGCATGCCGCATGTGTGGCAAACGCTGGCCATGTTTATTCCCGAAGGCAAAACGGC
>CAZHQZ010000147.1:0-3453 GCA_964534675.1 uncultured Pseudomonadales bacterium
CCACTTTGAATTGATCTTGCAGACCCATGTCGTGCACATAGTTCACGACATCGCGGCAGTTGGGAATGGTGGTGACCAAGAAGGCAGACAAGCCGATGATGTTGGCTTTCTTTTCTTTGGCGGCGTTGATGAACGCCATGGAATCCACATTCACACCGAGTTGATGTACTTCAAAACCAGCGAGTTCTAATTGCTTGGCGACCAAGCCGTAACCGATGTCGTGCAAGTCGCCAGACACCGCGCCAATCACCACAACGCCTTGGCGCTCGCCATCAGACGATTTAGGCAAATGTGGGTTGATGATTTTGATGCAATTTTCTGCCAACTCACCACCCACCATCAACTCAGCGAGAAAGTATTCTTTGGCTTCAAACAATTGCCCAATTTTTTCCAAACCTTTTACCACACCATCTTTTAGTACAGACACGGGATCCAAGCCGGCATCTAAACATTCTTGTACCAACTCTGCCGCTTCGTCGTCGAGATCGGCAATCAGCTCGGCAATTTCTGCAATATCGTTTTGATCCATGGTGCTCTCCTCAGTAAGTAGTGCGTGGTGATTTTATTGGTTGGTCAGGCCGCAGTGCGTTCGCGGCGACGGCGGCGTGATTCGGTGACCGGTGGCGCGGGCTGAATACCATAGCGCGCCAGCGACGGAAATGCATGTTTTTTGTTGGGCAGCAAGGTGGCATCGACAAAGTGCGGCACAAAGCTCGCCTCGTTGGTCAACTCCACATAGTGAATGCGCCGCGCGATGTGTTCGGCTTCTTCGCGTTTGGCGCGGTTCATTAACGCCATCCGCGCGCCATCGCCGGCGGCATTGCCCACCGAGTGCATGTTTTCAAAGCCGACATCTTGAAATAAACCAATCATCAGCGAGCGGCGCAAATCGAGATGCGAACCAAACGCACCGGCGAGTATGACTTTTTCGGGTTTGTCTTTGCCCAATTTGTCGAGCAGCACTTGAATGCCAGAATACACAGCAGCTTTCGCCAATTGCACATTGCGCACGTCGTCGATGGTCATGGTGATGTCGCGGCCGAGCGCGGTTTCGTTCGCCCACGCGATCACAAACTCTGGGTCACCGTCTTCGCCGCGACGCAGGCGTGGCGAGTCAATTTCCATATTGAATTTGCCATTAGTAGCGAGAATGCCGGCTTTGTACAACTCACCCACGGCATCAATAATGCCGGAGCCGCACAAACCAATCGCGCCAATATCGGCCGCTTCTAAACGTGTATTCCACGCTTCTTTACCGATGACTTTAAAGCGCACATCGTAATTTTTTTCCACGCGCACTTTTTCAATCGCGCCACGCGCCGCGCGCACACCGTATTTAATATTCGCGCCTTCTAACGCGGGGCCTGTGGGGCAAGACGTAGAATAAATTTTGTCGCGGTTGCCCACCAAAATTTCGCCGTTGGTACCGATATCCACAATCGCCACCAAGTCATCCGAGTTGTAAGGCTCTAGCGCAATTGCCACGGCGGTATTATCTGCACCGACAAAACCGGCTTGATTCGCCAACAAATGCACATTGATAGATGGCAACACATTCGTTAAATGTAAATCGCGCGCTTTGATGTTCACAGAGTGCGCAATGCGCGGATTGAACGGCGATTTACCGAGTGAATCAGGATCAAGACCGAGAAAAATATGGTGCATACAAGTGTTGGCTACCAGCACAATTTCGCTGATGTCTTCCGCTGTATAACCAGCAGATTGCGTGACGCGATTGGCTAATTCGCTCAGCGCACCCGTAACGGCTTTTTGCATGCGATCCAACTTTTCTGGATTGTCACTCGCGGCGATGCGGTTCATGACATCGTCGCCGCCAATGCGAATTTGCGGATTCATCAACGATTCTGTCGCCAGTGTTTCGCCGGTGTGCATGTCGCACAAATACGAAGCCATGGTGGTGGTGCCGAGATCAACTGCCAAGCCCAACCACTGCTGTGTGGTGTCGCCATTTTCAATGCGAATAATTTCACCTGCTTGGTTTTTTTCTGGTGTCCACACGGTGGCAGTGAGTTGCATCACTTTTGCGCGCTGTGGTTTAGCCAGATCGCTCAATTGTTTCAGCGCCGTGAAATCGATGCGCACATCAATTCCGTGTTCCGTTTGCAAGGCATCGCGCAAGCGTTCGAAATCGCCGCGATGATCGGCTAAGGTCGGCGCAGGCACGGTAACAAAATATTTGCGCGTCACTGGGTCGCGCACCGTCACCGGTTTGCCCGCTGCTTTGCGCACAATCGCTTCACGCACGCGCGCTTCTTCCGGAATAAATACCACGGCATCACCGAGCACACGCGTTTGGCAACTTAAGCGTTCGCCCGTTTTGTAGTGATGTTTTTTTGCTAATTTTTGTTCGTGGCTGCTGGCAGATGTGACGTGCGATTCGCGCGAGCGCAGCCCGTGGCGCGTGGCGGCTGTGACCATATGCCCCATCGACAATTCATGGCCTTCATCATCAAATGTGCCGTCCAGCACTTGGCATTTGCATTTCGCGCAAGCGCCCGTGCCGCCGCAGATAGATTCAATGCCCACGCCCAATTCGCGCGCGGCGGTGAGCAGAGGTGTGCCCGCTTCAAACTGCCCTTTCTGACCGGAGGGCAGGAACAGTACGTCAAACTTTTCGGCGGCACTCATGCGATTTCTCCCGTGCCGAGCATATAGCGCGCCACACGCTTCAACTCTTGTTTATAGGTGTCTAGCCGCGCCACGGTTTCGCTGTTGGCCAGTAGGGGCGCATCCATAATAAAGAACATCGACGCGCCGGCGAGGATGGACCAGAACTGCACAGGGTCGATGGCGCGAAAGGTGTTATTGCGGCGGCCTTCGTCCAGCGTGCCGATCAAACGAGCAAACATGGGGTCAACAAACTGCTGCACCTCCGGGCGCAACCCCCCCTCGGAGCTGGCCACTTCGCGCATAAAAAGGCGCATCAGGGTGGGGCGCGCGCCGGCAAAGTCCAACCACGCTTCCACGGCCGCTTCTACGCGGGCGGGCAGGTCGAGCGAGGAGTCCAGCGCCGCGCTGATGCGGTCGTTGAGTTGGGTAAACAGCTTCTCCAACACCGCGTTGTACAGCGTTTCTTTGTCTTGAAAGTGGTAGATCACCGCTGTGCGCGTGATGCCCACGTCTTCGGCAATGTCTTCCAAGCGCGTGGGGTAAAAGCCCGTGGCGGCAAAGCGCAACTCCGCCGCGCCGAGTATCAACTCGCGTGTTTCGTCCGCCTTGAGGGTGGTGCGGCGGGGGAGCGGGGCTACAGAACTTACTGACATGCAAGTAGCTTACTCATGAGTAAGTTTTGTTGCAACTGGGGGGATGATCTTGCCAGCATTTTTCGTACAGTCTGCTAAGAGACTTTTTGTGCCTCAAACGCTTCTGGGCTGAGATTGATCTTGCCATAGTTTCTCGGACGGTTGGCTAAGGGAGTAACCTACTCCTGAG
>CAZHQZ010000148.1:0-3443 GCA_964534675.1 uncultured Pseudomonadales bacterium
TGATGGTCACGCTGCCGTAGTAGCCGTCATTCACATGGTAGGGCGGCGTGGCGGCCTGCGCGTTTGCCGTCAAACACAGCGCAGAAAAACCTGCTAAAAACGCTTGCTTCAACATCGTAAACCTCCGCGAAATAGATCGCTGCGTTCATACTAGCACCAGTTTTCTGTGTGCCAACAGGCGGCATAAAAAAACCCGCCGGAGCGGGTTTTTAACAACGGTCTTAATACTAGAGGATGAGCGCTCTTCCTTTGAAGCTCATGCTGCCTTTGAATTGTAGCGACTTGTTGCATTTGGTTACATTGTTAACATTTGTGCAATGATCGAGATCCGGTTGTATGTCACCAATGAACGACTGTTTCATGGCAACATCCGTCGTGCCTTTGGCCACATCTTGTTTTACCTGGTAAAACGAACTTGGCTGCGTCCAGAAGCTCTGCATGCTACAACCGGACTGCGCCATTACATAGCCCGCTACATTCGTGGTGTCCATAAAGCTGACTCTCATTTTTATATCCGCTTTTTGTGGTGCGTTATTGTCGATGAAGTATTTCATGTAACTCTGCATACCTCCCGTGTCAAACGCCAAAATAACGGAGCCTGTCGCATCAATCACGCCTGTGCCAATAGAATTATTGCCAGAATCATAAATAGAACCGTATTGCGCATTAGGGAATTTTTTAGCCGGCACCTTACAAGTGCCGGAGGAGGCAAAGGTGGCAGTACCGACGACGGGCGTGCCGTTGATATGGTAGGGGGGCGCAGCCAGAGCGGCTGTGGAAAATAGCGTCAGCACAGCAACGGCAAGTGTGTGTTTAATGTTCATGGCAATCTCCTTGCGCAGAATTAAAATGGGTACAGCTGCAAGATTATACCCCCCCCCCCCAAAAAAAAACCATAAAAAAACCCGCCGAGCGGGTTTTTTTGTTTTCCATGACAGCCATCAATGCCCGCTGCCGGTGAGGGATTTCACCATGTCTTCCACCACTTTTTTGGCATCGCCAAAGATCATCATGGTTTTGTCCAAGTAAAACAAATCGTTGTCCAAACCGGCGTAGCCCACGGCCATCGAGCGTTTGATGACCATCACCGTGCGCGCGCGGTTGGCTTCCAAAATCGGCATGCCGAAGATGGGTGACGTTGGATCAGTTTTGGCTGCAGGGTTTACCACGTCGTTTGCGCCAATCACCAACACCACATCGGTGGAGGGGAAATCGCTGTTGATTTCATCCATCTCTTTCACGTCTTCGTAAGGCACGTCGGCTTCTGCCAACAACACGTTCATGTGACCAGGCATACGACCGGCAACGGGGTGAATCGCGTAGCGCACGGTTACGCCTTTTTCTTTCAACGCTTCTGCCAATTCTTTCACTGCATTTTGCGCGCGCGCTTGCGCCATACCGTAACCGGGGACGATCACCACAGAATCGGCATTGCCCATCAAGAAAGCTGCATCATCTGGCGAACCGGATTTGTAATTTTTTTCTTTGCCGTCATCGGCCGCTGCGCTCGCTGCCGCTGCGCCAAAACCGCCGAACAACACATTGAACAGCGAGCGGTTCATGGCGCGACACATGATGTAAGAAAGAATTGCGCCGGAAGAACCAACGAGCGAACCGGCGATAATCAACATGGCGTTGCCCAGCGTGAAACCGATACCCGCTGCCGCCCAACCAGAAAATGAATTCAACAGCGAAACCACCACGGGCATATCGCCGCCGCCGATGGGTGCAATCCAAAAATAACCCAACACCACGGCAGAGCCGGTCATCAACCAAAATGAAGTCATGTTTTCTGTGATGAAGTAATGCACACCGCTCGCCAACATCACCGCTGCCAACACCGCTTGCACCACTTTTACCCAACTGCCGTGCAGCGATTTTGCCCATTTTTTGGCGGCCAATTTGCCGAAAGCAAACACCGAAGCACTGAAGGTAATCGCGCCGATAAAACAGCCGACAAACAATTCAAAACGGTGAACCGCATCGTGCTGCATGCCGGTGTGTAGTGCAGCAGCAATCGCAATCAACACCGCCGCTAAACCGACGAGTGAGTGCATCAATGCAACAGTCTCTGGCATTTGCGTCATCGGCACGGTGCGCGCACGGAAAATACCAATCGCCGCGCCGGCAATCATGGCGACAACAATCAACGCAATGTTTGGATTCGGTGCGATAAAAAACGTGGCGAGCACAGCGAGTGCCATGCCGATCATGCCGTAGCGATTTCCCATAATGGCGGAAGCAGGTGACGACAAACCGCGCAGCGTCAAAATAAAAAGAACGGCACCAATCAGGTAAGCCCAGCTAGCGTATTGAGCAATATTTTCCATGATCGTCCCCTTATTTCTTTTTCTTGCGGAACATGTCGAGCATGCGTCCGGTTACAGCAAAGCCACCAAAAATATTGATGCTGGCGAGAAATGCCGCCACGGCACCCAATACACTCGTCGCGGTAATGGCTTGCCCGTTGATGTGTACGGCTTGCAACATCGCGCCGACAATAATGATGCTCGACAATGCGTTGGTAACCGCCATCAGCGGCGTGTGCAGTGCAGGCGTTACACCCCACACAACGTAATAGCCGACAAACACTGCCAGCACGAAAATAGTGATAATTTCCATGATGCTTTTTTCTCCGCGCTGCAATTAATTAGGTTTTTTGTAGATGACTTGGCCGCCATCGACAATGATCGTCGGCTTCACCATTTCATCTTCACGATTTAATTTCAGTGATTTGCTTTCTTTGTCGTGCATCGGCTCTAAAAAATTCACCATATTGCGCGCGTACAAAGCAGAAGTTTCTGCTGCAACCAATGAAGGGATATTGGTTTCGCCAATAATTTTTACGCCGTTCGCTGTGGTGACAGTTTTGCCCGCTTGGGAACCTTCGACGTTGCCGCCCGTCGATGCCGCCATATCCACCAACACCGAACCCGGTTTCATTTTTGCCACGGTGTCCGCTTTTACTAACACCGGCGCTTTGCGGCCCGGAATTTGCGCCGTAGTGATGACGATGTCGGCATTGCTCACCGCTTTATCAACGATGACCGCTTGATCGCGCACATACTCTGGCGATGGCACCCACGCATAACCGCCGGTGCCGAGCGCTTTGGCTTTTTCTTCCTCGCTCATCGGCACGTCTAACCATTTGCCGCCCAATGATTCGACTTGTTCTTTTGCGGCAGGGCGCATATCTGAAGCTTCTACCACCGCACCCAAACGCTTCGCCGTCGCAATCGCTTGCAAACCGGCCACGCCCACACCGAGCACCACCACGCGCGCCGGTTTTACCGTGCCCGCTGCCGTCATCAACATGGGAAACATGCGTTGATATTCGTTCGCTGCCATCAACACCGCTTTGTAACCGGCGACGTTGGCTTGCGAAGACAGAATGTCGGAACTCTGCGCGCGCGTGATACGCGGAATCAATTCCATCGCCACGC
>CAZHQZ010000149.1:0-3396 GCA_964534675.1 uncultured Pseudomonadales bacterium
ATCGAACACCTCACCGCGCCGCGCATCGACACCGCCAACCACCACGGCACTGGTTGTACGCTGAGTGCAGCCTTGGCGAGTTTTATCGCGCACGGTTTTTCATTAATGGAAGCTGTGCAATACGCACGCCATTTTGTGCAGCAAGCGCTGCGCGCGGGCGCGACACAACACTGGCCCGGCCACGGACCGCTGCATCACTTTTTTGCTTTCGGCCAACGCGCCGTTTCGGAGACTGCACCATGACACCACCTATCGCCGCTGAAAAAATCTTGTCGGACACCGCACAAGTAGATTCCGCTTCGGTTGCGCCCTTATCCGGCTCACGCAAAATTTATCTCGAAGGCAGCCGCCCCGATATTCGCGTGCCGATGCGCGAAATTGCACTGACGGATACGCAACTCGCTAACGGTGTAGAAAAAAATGCGCCGATACGCGTGTACGACACGTCCGGCCCTTACACAGATCCCTCTGTAAAAATTGACGTGCGCCAAGGCCTGCCCGATGTGCGCAGCTCGTGGGTGTTAGAGCGCGACGACACCGAGTTGCTGCAAGGCTCCAGTTCCACTTACACCAACGAACGCCTGAGTGACAGCAATCTCGCGCATCTGCGTTTTCGTCATTTGCGCGTGCCGCGCCGCGCAAAAGCGGGAAAAAATGTGTCGCAGATGCACTACGCAAGACAAGGCATCATCACGCCGGAAATGGAATACATCGCCATACGCGAAAATATGAAACGCGCGCAATTAGCCGAAGCCGCCGCGCTGGATCATCAACACGCCGGTCACTCCTTCGGCGCGGCGATTCCTAAAGAAATCACACCGGAATTTGTGCGCGAAGAAATTGCACGCGGGCGCGCCATTATTCCCGCCAACATCAACCATGTGGAATTGGAGCCGATGATTATTGGCCGCAATTTTTTGGTAAAAATTAACGGCAATATCGGCAACTCCGCGCTCGGTTCTTCCATCGAAGAAGAAGTTGCCAAGTTGACCTGGGGCATCCGTTGGGGCGCGGATACGATGATGGATTTATCCACCGGCAAAAATATTCACGAAACGCGCGAGTGGATTATTCGCAATTCGCCCGTGCCGGTCGGCACTGTGCCGATTTATCAAGCGCTGGAAAAAGTGGACGGCATTGCAGAAAACTTAACCTGGGAAATTTTCCGCGACACTTTGATCGAGCAGGCAGAACAGGGCGTGGATTATTTTACGATTCACGCTGGCGTGCTGCTGCGCTATGTGCCGCTTACCGCTAATCGCACCACGGGCATTGTGTCGCGCGGCGGCTCCATCATGGCGAAATGGTGTCTCGCGCATCACAAAGAAAACTTTCTCTACACGCATTTCGAAGATATTTGCGAAATCATGAAAGCCTACGACGTGAGTTTTTCACTTGGAGATGGCTTGCGTCCCGGTTCGGTAGCGGATGCCAATGACGCGGCGCAATTTGGCGAATTGGAAACACTGGGCGAGCTGACACAAATTGCGTGGAAACACGATGTGCAAGTGATGATCGAAGGCCCAGGCCATGTGCCTATGCACATGGTAAAAGAAAATATGGACAAGCAATTAAAACATTGCGACGAAGCGCCGTTTTACACACTGGGGCCACTGGTCACCGATATTGCACCAGGTTACGACCACATCACTTCCGGCATTGGCGCGGCGATGATCGGTTGGTTTGGCTGCGCGATGCTGTGCTATGTCACGCCGAAAGAACACTTAGGTCTGCCCAATAAAGAAGACGTCAAAACCGGTATCATCACTTACAAAATTGCTGCGCACGCGGCCGATCTCGCCAAAGGGCATCCAGGGGCACAATTGCGCGACAACGCACTCTCCAAAGCGCGCTTTGAATTTCGCTGGGAAGATCAATTCAACTTGGGATTAGATCCAGATACCGCGCGCAGTTTCCACGATGAAACGCTGCCGAAAGAATCAGCCAAGGTCGCGCATTTTTGTTCCATGTGTGGACCCAAATTTTGCTCGATGAAAATCACGCAAGATGTGCGAGATTACGCCGCCTCACAAGGCTACAATGTCAAAGGCGCGGATACAGTACGTATGATTGATGTAGAAAGTGAAATGGCGGAAAAATCGCGCGAGTTTCGTGAAACCGGCAGCGCGATTTATCACAAAGTGTGACATGCAAGAAACTTTCGATCACACGGATATAAACATCCAGCACACGGAAACTGTGTTTAGCGGTTTCTTTCGTGTGTTGCGCTATCGCTTAACGCACACATTATTCAATGGCGGTTGCAGCGCGCCGATCACGCGCGAATTGTTTGCGCGCGGCGATTCGGTCGGCGTGCTGTTGTATGACGCACAGCGCGATTGCGTGGCACTGGCGCAACAGTTTCGCATCGGCTGCCTCAACAATGCGCACGGCGCATGGGTGTGGGAAGTGGTCGCCGGCATGGTGAAACCGGACGAGACTGCCGAGGACGTGGCGGTGCGTGAAGTGGCCGAAGAAACTGGGCTGCATATCACGGCTGATTGCCTGCAGCCCATCGCGCGCTACTACAGCAGCCCCGGCGGCACGGATGAACGCCTGCAATTGTTTTGTGCGCTGTGCGAACTGCCCGACGAAATCGACAGCATCCACGGCCTGCCCGAAGAGGGTGAAGATATCCGCGTGCGCCGCTTTGCCGCGCCCCAAGTGTTTGATGCTATGCTTGCCGGAACAATCAATAACGCCGCGAGTATCATTGCTTTGCAATGGTTGCAGATAAACCGAGATGCATTGCGGCAACGGGCGAGCCTGCATGATCTACCAGTTCGATAAAACCACGCCGATACACCTGCTGCAAATTACCGACTGCCACGTTCACAACGAGCGCGAGCGCCTGCTCTCCGGCGTCAACACTTACAACAGCCTCACCCAAGTAATCGACGGTGTACTCGCACGCGAACAATCTGCCGATCTCGCACTCATCACCGGCGATTTAACGCACGAAGGCGATGAACGCGCCTACCGTTTGCTGCAACAACAACTCAATCGTCTGCCTGTGCCATTTTTCTGGCTGCCCGGCAATCACGATCACCTCGCACCGATGGCGAGCACGGCCAGCACTGAGCGGCAACAAGCGAAACAACTCTTGCTGCAAAATTGGCAAATTTTGTTGTTGGATACACATGTTGAAGACGAAGTGGGCGGCGCAGTGAGCCAAAGTGAATTGACTTGGCTCGCCACCGCACTGCGCGAGCATCCCGACAAACACGTTGCCATTTTTATGCACCACCCGCTCCTGCCCGTCGGCTGCGCTTGGTTAGATCCGCAGCGCATTGCCAATGCCGAACAAGTGTTGACGCTGTTTGATAACACGCCGCAACTGCGCGTGGTGTGCAACGGCCATGTGCACCAAGAAAATGATGTGCAACGCCTGCACTA
>CAZHQZ010000150.1:0-3359 GCA_964534675.1 uncultured Pseudomonadales bacterium
GGTCGCCTGTCGGGTGATGTGTCTTTTGCTCGGCTGGAGCGTTTAGCACAGCAGTTGTGTGATACAGATGGTCAGGCGCATGTCGATTGGTTGTTTTCACTCGACGAGCAGTCGCGCAAAGTGATACACGGTTCGGTTGAAGCGCTTGTGTCCTTGGTGTGTCAGCGCTGCTTAGAGCCGGTGCAGGTTGCCGTTCACGCGGATACCGCTTTGGCCTTGGTCTGGAGCGACGAGCAGGCGGCGCAGTTGTCGCGAACGCTGGATCCGGTGTTGATGGACAGTGACATGCTGGACGTGCACGCAACAGCGGAAGAAGAACTGCTGTTAGCCTTGCCCATTGTGGCAGTGCATGAAGCGGGCACTTGCCAAGCTGCGCAGATACACAGTGAGGAATTGCCAGCAGAATTAATGGCTGGTGAGAAAAAAATAAATCCGTTTCAGGTGCTGGCAAACCTGAAGTCGGGCAGTGATGCTACTGACAAGTAGCAACGCTGTATTTGCCAATACATTCGTTAAGGTTAGGAGTTTTTAGAAATGGCCGTACAGAAAAGTCGCAAATCTCGTTCACGTCGCGGCATGCGCCGTTCACACGATGCACTGACTGCAAGCACGCTGTCTGTGGATTCCGTGAGCGGTGAAAAACATCTGCGCCACCACATGACTGCTGATGGTTTCTATCGTGGTCGCAAAGTGGTTGAAACTGCTGGCGAGTAAGCCGTGAGCAATCGTAAGTCGGTAGTCAGTTCTGCTGCTAAAACCCGATGATTACGATTGCCATTGATACCATGAGCGGGGATTTTGGTCCCCGCGTTACAGTGCCCGCCAGCGTGCGGGCATTGTCGTTTCTGCCTGATATTAATTTGTTGCTGTTGGGCGATAACGATGCCATTCAAAAAGAATTGGCAAAGTTGCATTGCCATGACACTGAACACTTGCGCATTGTTCACACCACACAAACGGTGGCGATGGATGAAAAGCCTTTGCAGGTGCTGCGCAACCGCAAAGATTCATCTTTGTATCGCGGTGTGTCTCTCTTGGCGGAAGGCGAGGTGCAAGCGTTTGTCAGCGCAGGCAATACCGGCGCAATGCTGGTAATAGGCCATCATTTACTCAAAATGTTTGACGGCATTGATCGCCCCGCTATTTGCGCGCCCATTCCCACCGTCAACGGCCAAACATTTCTTTTGGATGTGGGTGCAAATATTGATGTGGATGCTAAAAATCTGCATCAGTTTGCAGTGATGGGTTCCGTGCTGGCTTCCGCTGTTCTCAATAAAGACAAGCCGCGTGTGGCTCTGCTGAATGTGGGTGTAGAAGATGTTAAAGGTAGTGAAAAAGTGCAGCAAGCCGCTGCGCGTTTGCAAAATGACTCTGCCCTGCATTACACCGGTTTTATTGAAGCGGATCAGATATTTTTTGATACGGTCGATGTGGCGGTGTGTGATGGCTTTGTCGGCAATGCGGCATTAAAAGCCAGTGAAGGTGCTGCGCGTTTGATACGCCAGTATTTATCGCAAGCGTTCAAACGCAAATGGATTTACCGTGTGCTCGGTGTGCTGGTTGCACCTATCCTCAATGCTTTTCGGGCGAGCATTAACCCATCGCGTTATAATGGTGCCAGTTTTCTTGGTTTTACTTCGACTTTGGTGAAAAGTCATGGTGGTGCCGACATCAATGCGTTTTTTCATGCAATAGAAGTGGCAAGCATTGAAGCAAAAGCGGATATTCCCCAAAAAATTAGTGAAAAATTGCAAACTTTATTATCGAAGCAGGTAGATGAAAAATGAGTTCAAACTTGGCGTTTGTTTTTTCAGGGCAGGGTTCGCAAAAAGTGGGAATGTTGGCAGAAATGGCTGCGGCATTTCCCGTTGTGCAAAAAACGTTTGCTGAAGCATCCGAAGTGTTGGGCTATAACTTGTGGGATTTGTGCCAAAACGGCGAGCAAGAGCAATTAAATACCACCGAGACAACACAGCCTTTGCTGCTGACATCCAGCGTGGCGCTGTGGCGCGTGTGGCAAGAAAAAAATGGCAAATTGCCTGCGTTGCTGGCAGGACACAGCTTGGGCGAGTGGTCCGCCTTGGTGTGTGCCAATGTGTTGGATTTTTCAGATGCCGTAGATTTAGTGCGTAAACGCGGTGCGTATATGCAAACTGCCGTGCCGAAAGGCGAGGGCAGTATGGCTGCGGTGTTAAACGTAGACGATGAAAAAATTCTCGCACTTTGCAAAGAAGCGTCTGCAATAGGTGTGGTGGAAGCAGTCAATTTTAATTCGCCCGGTCAGGTGGTTATTGCAGGGCAAGTTGCTGCTGTCGATAAAGCCTCTGAGCTGTTGAAAGCCGCAGGAGCCAAGCGAGTATTGCCACTGCCGGTGAGCGCCCCTTTCCATACTTCTTTGATGAAACCAGCCGCAGAAAACATGGCAAAACATATTTCTGCCACCGTTTTTCGTGCGCCAACTATTCCGGTGGTGCATAACGTCAACGCCAAAACTTCGTCAGATCCTGAAGCGATCAAAGCCTTGATGATTCAGCAAATCGATCATCCGGTGCTGTGGGTAGACTGTGTGAAAACCTTGGTGAGTGCCAATATCAAAACAGTGGTGGAATGCGGTCCAGGCAAAGTGTTGTGCGGCTTGTGTACGCGTATAGAAAAAGAATTAACAGCATTTGGTATTGAAGATGTAGCCGGTCTTGAAAAAGCGCTGGCAGAAATCTAAGAAATTGTGAGGAGTAAAAAATGAGCATTGAAGGCAAAGTGGCATTGGTGACGGGCGCGAGTCGCGGTATTGGTCGTGCCATTGCAGAATCATTGGCAAAAATGGGCGCGACGGTTATTGGCACGGCAACCAGTGAATCGGGTGCGGCAGCGATTGCAGAGCGTTTAACGGCTAGCGGTTATAAAGGTGATGGCGTGGTGTTGAATGTCACGGATGCTAATTCCGTGGATGCAGCGATCAAATCTATCAATGACAAGTTTGGCAACATTGATATTTTGGTAAACAACGCGGGCATCACCAAAGACAATATTTTGATGCGCATGAAAGACGAGGAGTGGGATGATGTCATCGCCACTAATCTCACATCGGTATTTCGTTTGTCGCGCGCTTGCTTGCGCGGCATGACCAAAGCGCGCTGGGGTCGCATCATCAACATCAGTTCCGTGGTTGGTGAAATGGGCAACGCGGGGCAGAGCAATTACGCAGCGACTAAAGCAGGTGTTGCGGGTTTTGCGCGCGCCTTGGCGCGAGAAATTGGTTCACGCAATATCACCGTGAACACAGTTGCGCCTGGATTTATTGACACGGATATGACGCATGTATTGCCCGAAGAGCAAAAGCAAATGCTGTTGGGACAAAT
>CAZHQZ010000151.1:0-3351 GCA_964534675.1 uncultured Pseudomonadales bacterium
ACTTGCTCGCCCAGCACGCAAGCGCAGGCATTGAATGCGTTGATGTTTCTCTACAAGCGCTTTTTGAATATTGATGTCGGGCAACTGAATTTTGCGCGCCCGGCGTACAAACGTCGCCCGCCGGTCGTGTTTTCGCATACGGAGGCGCAAGCCGTGATTGCTCAGTTAGACGGCAGTTGGAAGCTGCTCGCGCAGTTGATGTACGGCGGTGGGCTGCGGGTGATGGAGGCCTGTCGCCTGCGCGTGAAGGATGTCGATTTTTCTATGCATCAACTGACCGTGCGCGATGGCAAGGGCGGCAAAGACCGTTACACGGTGCTGCCCAGCGTGTTGGTGGCACCTTTGCGCCAGCAGGTGAAGCGCGTGTTGTTTCTGCATGAACAAGATTGTGCCGATGGCTACGGCAATGTGTACCTGCCGCACGCACTGGCGCGCAAATATCCCAATGCCGCGCGCGAGCCAGCGTGGCAGTTCCTGTTTCCCTCCGCCAGAATCAGCGTAGACCCCACATCGGGCGAGATGCGCCGCCACCATGTGCACGTCAAAGGCTTGCAGCGCGAAGTCAAAAGAGCCATCCGCGCCAGTGAGATTTACAAACACGCCAGTTGCCACACGTTTCGCCACAGTTTTGCCACGCGTCTGCTAGAGCGCGGTTATGACATTCGCACCATTCAAGAGCTGCTCGGTCACAGCGATGTCAGCACCACAGAAATTTACACGCATGTGCTGAATCGGGGCGGACGCGGCGTGGCCAGCCCGCTTGACTAAGGCATCGGCACCGGCTTCGCGGTTATCCCTTAAATCCCGCAGTCCCCATGCAGCGCAGTCATTTGTTAGACTGACCCGCCTACTGCAAATCTAAACACTGGGAATACTTATGCTGCGTCATGTGCAAAAAATGAGTCTGCAAAAAACAGTGCGTGTTGCTGCGCTAACGTTGCTCTGTACCGTTTTGAGTGGGGTGTTGCAAGCAGAAACGCTGGAAGATGTGTTTCAAGAGGCTAAGCAAAATGATGCCCTGTTGAAGTCGCAAGCCGCGCAAGCGGCAGCCGGTCGTGAGACGGGCAATATCTACAAAGCGCAGTTGTTGCCACAGGCGGCATTGGGTGCAAGCAAATCTAAATCCAAAAATGATATTGATGGCTACCGCTGCTCCAGTTCCAGTATGGGCGGCTCCAGCACGGCTGGTTTTGGCAACGGCCATTGCGACGATGTGCGCTCCAACACCACCAGCAGCAATCTCACCGTTACGCAAACGCTGTTCAATATGGAGCAGTGGTATGACTTTCAAAAAGGCAAAAAATTAGGCGAACAGGCCGACGCGCAATACCGCGTGGATGAAATGGAGTTCATGGTGCATGTCGTCGATACCTACATCGGCGTGCTACACGCGATCGACACTTACCAAACTGCGCTGGCACAAGAAAAAGCCATCGCACGGCAGTTAGAGCAAGCCAAGCAGCGTTTTGATGTCGGTTTGATTGCCATTACCGATGTGCAGGAATCGCAAGCGACTTTCGACAGCGCACACGTTGAAACCTTAAGTGCGCTGGGCAATATCGGCATTGCGTTTGAGGCGGTGGAGCAATTGACCGGTCAGCGTTTGGAAAAAATTGCGCCTTTGTCTGCGGATTTGCCAGTAAAAATGTTGCAGCCAGAAGCGCAAGCGGAGTGGGAGAAATTGGCGTTGGAAAACAACCCGGGTTTGAGCGTAGCGACGCTGGCTGTAGATGCTTCGCGTGAAAATGCCAAAGCGCGCCGCGCCGCGCATTTGCCAACGCTGTACGGTTCTTTTCAGCACAGCAATAGCGATGGCGACATCAATTACGGCACCGGCTTTGGCACAATGAATGACGACATGAATGGCAACACCGTGGCGCTGAATCTGCGCATTCCGCTGTACAGCGGTGGCGGTGTGAGTGCGGCGCGCCGTCAAGCCTATCAACAACAAATTGCAGCGGAAGAAAAATTAACCGACAGTCAGCGCTCCGTGGTGCAGGGCGCGCGCTCCTACCATTTGGCGGTGACCACGGATATTCAGCGCGTGTCCGCGCAAAAGCAGGCGATTGTGTCAGCGCAAAGCGCGTTGGACGCTACGCAAGCTGGCTATGAAGTTGGCACGCGCAATATTGTGGATGTGTTGGATGCCGAGCAGCGTTTGTATCGCGTCAAGTTGTCGTATTCCACCGCGCGCTACCAGTATATTTTAGACACGCTGCGTCTGCTGCAAACTGCCGGTACGCTGACAGAGGCCAATGTGCTGACGCTGAATCAGTGGATGGAGCCTGAAAAAAGTTACGCGCGTTCGCAATTTCAATAAGTTTTATTGTGGCGCCTCAGTCGCAGTGCGGCGGTAGTAATCTTGCAAGAGAATGCACGCCGCCTCGGCATCCACAGTGTCTCTACCAAAATCAATATTGCCTTGCGCCTCCCTGCGCGCTTGTTTAGCGGCAAAACTGCTTAGCCGCTCATCGACCAATTCCACCGAAATTTTGTATTTTTCTTGCAGTTGACGCGAAAACTTGCGCGCGCGCAGCGACATCGCGCTATCGCTGCCGTCCATATTTAGCGGCAATCCCACCAACACCACATTGGGCTGCCATTCGCTGATGAATTTAGCGATGCTGTTCCAATCCGGCACGCCATCACGCGCTCGCACAATGCCAATGGGATTGCTGCTGGCAATCAACGTCTGTCCAACGGCCACACCGATATGGCGCAAGCCGTAATCAAAAGCGAGTAGAGTTTGGTGTGTGCGATGAGTATTCATAGTTTTTTACTGACTCGTCAGCTTATCGCCTTTCTCGAATTTCCATGTGCGAATAATTTCTAGCTGATCCACGTCTTTGCGCAGCTCGGGTGGAAATGGGGCGAAAGGGGCAGCCATGCGCACAATGCGGATAGCGGCATCGTCCAGAATGCGCTGGTCGGATGATTGCAGAATTTCAATATTGTGTATTGATCCGTCTGGCAGCAGAGAAACCACCAGACGCAACTGCCCGTAAATTTTTTTGCGTCGAGCTTCTTGTGGATAGTTGAGGTTGCCGATCAATTCAATTTTTTCTTGCCACAAATTAAGGTACTCGGCATCAATGCTGGCGCGCGTGGCAACTGAAGTGAGCGTTTTGATGCGCGGTCGTTTGGCGTAGGCTTGACGTTGCTGCGCCAGCTTGGCCTGTAAGCTGGCAATTTCGTTGTTGGAGACAGTTTCCTCTTCCTCGTCGCCTGGATTTTCTACCACAGGCTCATCTTTTTTCTTTTCTTCATCCTGCACAATTTTGTTATTGGTTTCGCGGCGCGTGGTGACAACTTGTGTGTTTTTATTGGGTTGCTTGATAGCTTTTTGTTTGG
>CAZHQZ010000152.1:0-3327 GCA_964534675.1 uncultured Pseudomonadales bacterium
CTAGCGGCACGCACAGCACCTCAATATCTTCGGTAGCTTCCAGCGCCATCTCGCCGCGCGTCAAACCGCGCGCCAAGAAAATCGCGCCGCTCTCGTCCGTCACCGAGTTGGACGTGTGCAAATCCAGCAAATGCCGCCACTCCGCTGCCATCAGCCCTGTCTCTTCTTGCAGCTCGCGCTGAGCGGTGAGCAACATGTCTTCCTCTGGTGGCGAACCGCCTTCGGGAATCTCAATGCTGTACTGATTCAACGGATAGCGAAATTGCTTCACCAGCCACACATTACCGCGTTCATCCAACGGCACCACACCCACCGCGCGGCTTTTGAAATGCACCACGCCGTAGATGCCTTGTGTGCCAGCCGGCGTGAGTACGTTTTCATGCGTCACGCGAATCCACGGGTTGTCGTAGACCGTTTGTTGGTCGAGTTGGCGCCAAGAACCACTATGAACAACGCTATCAGCCTTGCCGGACGACATATATTCAATCCTGTGAAACTCAAATACTTACCACTGATATGCTAACAGTGTTTTGCATCTGCTCTGGAACCTTCATATGCCTCACTCATCCGACGACTACAGCAACCGTTTAATTCGCTTACAAACAGCACGCTGGAAACGCTGGCTAAATGTGCAAGCCCCTTATCGCTGGCACATTCGACGCATCGCTCAAGGTAAAACACTAGAGATTGGCTGCGGTATAGGGCGCAATCTTTCTCACCTAGAAGGCAACGCCATTGGCATTGACAACGATCCAGCCTGCGTTGCAGAAGCGCGCAGGCTGGGACTCAACGCCTTTCAACCAAACGCATTTGCGGAGCACGCCAAACAACACCCCAACTTATTATTTGATAACCTGCTGTTTTCACATGTGTTAGAGCATATGCCAAGCAACGAAGCAGTTGATTTAATTGCAGAATACAAAAAATCTCTAAAGCCTAATGGGAGAATTATTATTATCACGCCACAAGAGGTCGGGTACAGCAGCGACAAAACCCACGTCAACTTTCTTGATTTTTCAGGCATTCAATCTATTGCAAAAAAAACAGAATTCACCATAGAAAAACAATACTCTTTCCCATTTCCAAGATGGGCAGGAAAGATTTTTCTCTACAACGAGTTCATATCTATCCTAAAAAAACAATGACAAGACTATCGTATTACCATCTATCTCTTTCGCGCGACACAGATAAAGCCAAGCGTAGAATTTTTTCGACGATCAAACCGATCAAATAGTGGAAACAAGAGCCCCAAAGGAATTAAAAATGGAGCCAGCCACCATGCAGCTTTCAATGCCATAAAGCATCGGCGAGATAAAACCCTGAAGATACCGCCACACGGTTCCACAGACAAAACTTCATACCCAGCACTTTTCAAAAGATAAGTCAAACCGTAACGAGTGTATCGAAAAAAATCATACGGCTGCTGATGCTCCTCCCACTCCATAGGTGCAACCAACAGCAGCACCCCTGTAGGCTTTGTCACACGCGCAAGCTCCGCAATAACAGAGACTGGCTCGCACACATGCTCCATCGTCACAATATTAATTACCGCATCAAAGGATCCACTGGAAAATGGCATAGAAGATATATCAGCAATAACATTTAGTTTTTTGTAATTCCAAGCCACATCACCAACTGCCAAATCTACAGCAATATAATTCAAGTTGGGGAAGTATTTTTTATGATGCGCCTCGCCGGCTCCAGCATCTAACACACTACTTTCCGCAGGCAAAGATTGAGAAAATTCTTGGATAGCACGATCAACACGCCGCTCAAAATCCATAACGTAATCTACAAGACCTTTGACCGCTCTAAGCCCACGAAACGCCGATAAAAATTCACCAACCGTTCTCATCAATCTCCCCTCACCCGATTCCGCACAGAGCATCGCCATGCATAAACTTGCCCTCGTACACGAGCCATAACACGCTGCGCAATACAGGAATTTTGCCAGTAAGTATGTAGCATTTTCCAATCAAGCCAAAAACCATTCCATAAAAATGGATAGGCAATGCGCCAGTTTCCATGCAATACCGATGCTAACACTACATTAACTCTAATTGAAAAATTTGCTGCACGTCTGTAAACGTCATTAACAGAAACATCTTCTGCATGGCGCAGCAAAACTGACTCCATCTGCAAAGAAAAATCTCCAGCATTATCACTGCGCTTCACGGTTTGCGCTTGCTGATGAATGCGGAATCCTACGGTTTTATCTGGAAAGTACCCCGCCGTACCAACAGAAACCAACTTCAACCAAAAATCCCAATCTGCGGTATACCAAAGAGACTCATCTAACCCACCGACATCCAGCGCAGTACGCGTTCGAAATAAAGGAGCAGGAATAGCTATTACATTCTGAATTAGCAAAACTTCTAATACATCCTGAGTAGATAAACCGCGAGGTAACGAATTGAACTTTGGCGTCCAATTTCCTAACACTCGTCCATTCGCGCTGACAAATTGCGCTGATGTAATAAAACAATCGATTAACGGGTATGTCTTTATCAAGGTTCGCAACACAGCCAAGCGATTAGGCAGCCAAATATCGTCTTGATGCAAAAAACAACTGTATACGCCTCTAGCGTGCTGTAGCGCCAAATTGGTACTGGAAACCCAGCCCTTCTCTCCTGTTTTTTTAACTACAACCAACGTAAGCTTATCTAAGAATTTCCCAATAATAGACAACGTGCTATCTGTCGATCCATCATCAACAACAACACACTCAATATCACTAACATCACTTTGTTGACAAATTGACTCTAGGGCTTCTGCTAGAAATTGCTCGCCGTTATAGGTTGGAATAATAACGGACAGTGTAATTGCGATTTCCACAAAGCAACCAAAACCTAGTCTTTATCTGCGAGCAAAGCGATTAAAAAAGAGACCAGCATCACACATAAACCAATCGCGATAAGCGTCGAAGCAAAAAATGCTGTATGAATCGTGCTTTCCATAGAAGCCCCATGAAACCGCACCCAGTGAAACAACAAATAGCCGTCAATAACACCGCCAACCAAAAACAACACAGCGCCAGACAATATCCCTTGTTCTATCTTAAATTTTTCCAAAAAGAACCGCGTCATTGGTGTAATACCCAGTGGGATTTTTTTTACTGCCACCAATTTCGCCAAAATGCCGAACACCAATAAATTGATACCCACCAATGACAACAAGCTCCCCAATGCAAGAAAGTGTGCGCCCAAATAAAACCCTGCTAACAGCAAAGGACCACTGGCAAGACCTATCAATAACAGCAACCCAGGCAA
Organism: uncultured Pseudomonadales bacterium; assembly: GCA_964534675.1. Classification (GTDB taxonomy): domain Bacteria; phylum Pseudomonadota; class Gammaproteobacteria; order Pseudomonadales; family UBA7239; genus UBA7239. The sequence goes on from CAZHQZ010000152.1 coordinate 3,270, forward strand.
TAAACACAGCAATGCAGGTGCAATAAAAACATGATCTGGCGCGTAGGAGAGCAATAGT
>CAZHQZ010000153.1:0-3321 GCA_964534675.1 uncultured Pseudomonadales bacterium
AAAGCGTGGTCTAACTTGCCGACGGTGGTGCGAATATCGAGAAAACATTTATCAGCAAACAGCGATAACGCATTGGCTTCAGCAATCACTTCCTGCCAGTGATCTTTTTTTTCTGGATTAAAAATCTTGCGCTCGGCAAATCCGCTTTTGAGTGCGGCGGCGCGCGCTGTGTCACAGGCTTCTTGTACTAACAGCGGTTCATCACCAGCAATCCAGTACAGAGCGGCCGGTGATTTTTCTACATGCTGTGCCAGTTTTTCAGGGTAGACGCGCACGATGTAGTATTAATCAGCGTGTTTTCTTTCGTTGGCAATAAAGTTAATGCGGCGCAGGATGTTGGCGGCCATTTCTCGGTAGGCGTCCTCTTTCATGAGGGCAGTTTCGCGGTCCGTTGCCAAGGCACGGTTGTTGTTAGGCTCATAAGGGCGCACCACGCGCTCGGTGTTGGGTGCGATGATGGTTTCACCTTTGGCATTGGTCACAGTGAACTGTGCAGTTAATTCCACCTCAAACATGGCGGCATTGATGCTGTCGTTATAGGCGAGTAAGTTTTGGCGCAGGTTTTGACTGAGGATGGTGAGCGTCCAGCCGTCAGCACCCCCTTCTTCAATATGTTGTGTGCGCATTTCTGTGCGCAGTGCGCGCTCCAGTTTGCCGTAGTTTTGTGCCGAGGCAATGCTCAGTGTTTTGATGTTTGCGCCAGCGCTGTCGCCACCGCGCAAATGCCAGCCACAGCCAGCGAGCAATACGCAGAAAAAGATGCCGATAAAGTTGCGTGTTTTCATGTGTGATTCCACCTTGAGTTTTATTGGGCAACAACAATGTTGAGAAGTTTTCCCGGTACAAAAATAATTTTGCGAATTTCTTTGCCGTCGATAAATTTTTGCACGTTTTCATTTTGTTGAGCGGCCAGCTCAGCATCGGCTTGCTTGGCTTCCGGCGCTATAGTAACAGTGCCGCGCAATTTACCGTTGACCTGTACGGCAATTTCCACACTGGTTTTAGTCAGTGCCGCAGCATCCACAGCAGGCCAAGACGCATCAATAATGGCGGTGGTGTGGCCGAGTGCCTGCCACAGCGTGTGCGTGATGTGAGGCGCAACTGGCGACAACAGTAGCACCGCTGCTTCCAGCGCTTCGCGCTCTACCGCCAAACTCTGCGCATTGCTGTGATCGCTGAGTTTGCCCGCTTCATTCAATAGTTCCATCACAGCCGCAATCGCGGTATTAAATGTTTGTCGCTCGCTGTAATCGTTGCTGATTTTGGCGATGGTTTCGTGCGTTTTTCGGCGTAAATCTTTCTGAGATTCTGTCAGCGCGCTGACATCTAATGCAGCAGGCGCGCCGACTTGCGTGTGCGTGTACACCGCTTTCCATAAACGCCGCAGAAAACGGTGCGCGCCTTCCACGCCTGCATCGCTCCACTCCAGTGATTGTTCGGGCGGTGCGGCAAACATGATGAACAAGCGCACGGTGTCCGCGCCGTATTGTTCGATCAGCGCTTGCGGGTCAACTGTGTTGCCTTTGGATTTCGACATCTTGCTGCCGTCTTTCAACACCATGCCCTGACACAGCAAGCGTTGGAACGGCTCATCACATTGCACCAAGCATTCATCGCGCATCAATTTGTGAAAGAAACGCGCATACAACAAATGCAAAATGGCGTGCTCAATACCGCCGATGTATTGATCGACTGGCAGCCAATAATTCGCGGCGTTCGGGTCGAGCATGCCTTCGGTAAAATTTGGGCAGGTGTAGCGCGCGTAATACCACGACGATTCCATAAACGTATCAAACGTATCGGTTTCGTGTTCGAGGTTTTTGCCAGCGAACGTCGTTTTGCGCCAGTTGGAATCAGATTTAATCGGCGAATTCACGCCATCCATCACCACGTCTTCTGGCAACAACACCGGCAAACGGTCGAGCGGCACTGGAATCTCGCCGCCTTCCGGCAAGTTGAACATCGGAATTGGCGCGCCCCAGTAGCGTTGACGCGAAACACCCCAATCGCGCAGACGATAATTCAGCGTGATGCGGCCTTTACCGAGGTTTTCTAATTTAGTGGCGATGGCATCGAACGCAGCATCAAAATCTAAACCATCAAACTCGCCAGAATTGATTAGCGTGCCTTTTTCTGTAAAAGCGGCAGAGGCAATATCGCGCGCGGCATCGTCAGTGGCGGTGATAACTTGCTCAATCGCCAGTGAATATTTTTGCGCAAATTCATAATCGCGTTGATCGTGCGCAGGCACGGCCATCACCGCACCGGAGCCGTAATCCATCAACACATAGTTGGCAACCCACACCGGCACTGCGCGTCCGCTGATCGGGTGCAATGCTGTCAAGCCGGTATCGAAACCTTTTTTCTCCATGGTTGCCATGTCTGCTTCGGCAACGGATTGCAATTTACATTCAGCGAGAAATTGTTGCAGTGCGGGATTGTTTCTCGCCGCTGCTTGCGCAATCGGGTGTTCCGCAGCGAGGCTGACATAAGTCACGCCCATCAAAGTGTCGGGGCGCGTGGTGTAGATTTCAAACGCATCGTGTCCTGCTATTTCTGCGGTCAAATCAAAACGCATGGTGATGCCGCGCGATTTGCCGATCCAATTGCGCTGCATGGTTTTAACTTGTTCCGGCCAATGCGGCAGCTTTTCTAAATCCGCGAGCAGTTGTTCGGCGTAAGCGGTAATTTTAATAAACCATTGCGGAATTTCTTTGCGTTCTACCAACGCGCCAGAGCGCCAGCCGCGACCGTCGATCACTTGCTCATTGGCGAGTACGGTGCAATCCACCGGATCCCAATTCACAGTCGCCATTTTTTTGTACACCAAACCTTTTTCATACAGGCGTGTAAAAAACCACTGCTCCCATTTGTAGTAATCGGGGCGGCAGGTGGCAATCTCACGCGACCAATCGTAAGCAAAGCCCAACGACTGCAACTGGCCTTTCATGTACTCAATATTTTCGTACGTCCATTTTGCGGGTGCGGAATTATTTTTAATTGCAGCGTTTTCTGCCGGCAAACCGAAAGCATCCCAACCCATGGGCTGCAAAACATTTTTGCCCTGCATGCGTTGAAAGCGGCTGATGACATCGCCGATGGTGTAGTTGCGCACATGCCCCATGTGCAACTTGCCGCTGGGGTAGGGAAACATCGACAAGCAATAAAACTTGGGTTTGCTGTGGTCTTCGGTGACGCAAAAACTGCTGTTGGCGCGCCAGTATTGCTGCGCCTCGGCTTCGATGTCTTGATGTTGGTACTGCTCGTGCATGGTGCGGGTTGTCCGGTCGAGAAAGGCAAGGGGCGAATTATAGAGGATCG
>CAZHQZ010000154.1:0-3256 GCA_964534675.1 uncultured Pseudomonadales bacterium
CTATCGAGCTGGCGCACGTCGAATTCTCCTCTGTAGACGAAAACGCCGATGCGGTACTGGATGTTTCTGATTTGGATGCAGATTTACTCGACATCTTCCTCGAAGAAGCGGATGAAATTCTTGAACAGTTAGACGAAGAAATTCATCAGTGGAGTGAGGAGCCACACAACAGCATGGCCGATGCCGTACGCCGTTCTCTGCACACCTTCAAAGGTGGCGCGCGCATGTGCGGTTTGATGTTGCTCGGCACTTGGGCGCACGATTTGGAAACGCAATTGGAGTTTTTTACCGGTGATGCCGATGCAACATTGTTTGCACTGTTGAACGAATGCCAAGACCGTTTGTTCCGTGGCGTAGCGATGGTGAGAGCGTGGCGCAACGGTGAAACCGCCACGATTAATTTTTCACCTTTGATGGCGACGACAGCACCATCGGCTGCGCCAATGGTAGAAGCGGTTGCTGAAGAAGTTGTTGAGCCTGTTGTTGAGGAAAGTGTTGTTGCAGAAGACGTTGTTGCAGAAAATGTAGTTGCAGAATCTGGCGCGGGCATACTGGAATACAGCGACGATATAGATACAGAACTGCTCGGTATTTTCTTGGAAGAAGCCGACGAGTTGACAGAAGAGTTGGAGCAGTTGATCGGCGATTGGCAAGCTGCACCAGAAGACAGCAGTTTTGCGGATGCGCTGCGCAGAAACTTGCACACCTTGAAAGGTGGTGCGCGCATGGCAGGTCTGACGGGCTTGGGTTCACTCGCACACGATTTGGAAACACAATTAGAAACGTTTAGCGGCGCGGCAGATCAAGCCTTGTTCGCGCAAATCTTGCAATGCCAAGACGCGATTCTTGTGGGCGTAAAACAAGGACGTGCGATTGCAGCGGGCGAAGCACCGCAGGCTCCTGTTGTTGCAACCGTGACTCAGCCGGTTGTTGAAGCTATTGCTGAAACTGTGGTCGAGCCGCGGGTGGAAACACCTGTGGTGGCAGAAATTGTTGAGCAAGAAACTGCTGCCACTCCTGCGGAGCCAGTTGTGTCTGCGCCAGCGGTGGATGCAATGGATCTCGGCATCAGTGAAGACGCAGACCCCGATATGTTTGCGTTGTTCTTGGAAGAAGCGAGCGAGTTGATTGAAGATTTAGAAACACAAATTGATGCGTGGCGTAACGCACCTGAAGATGCAGCGTTTTGCGATTCCCTGAAACGCATTCTGCACACTTTCAAAGGCGGTGCGCGCATGACAGGCATCATGGCGCTCGGCGAATTGGCGCATGATTTAGAAACACAGTTGGAGCAGTTTTCAGGCGTGGCAGACAACGCCTTGTTTGCCACTATCAACGATTACTACGAAAAAATGTTGAAAGGCGTGGCGCAAGTGAAACGCATCGTGGCTGGTGAGCCGGTAGCGATTGCTGCTCCTGTTGTCGCTGAAAAATCCGCCGCGTCGCCGCAGCCCGCTGCCAAAAAACCAACAGACACGCCAGCGCCGCAATCCGCAACTATTATTCCTTTCCGCAGCGGACAGTTGCCACGCGGTTTGGAAGACGCCATCGCTGGCAGAAAAACTACGCACGCAGCCGTGGAAGCCAAAGCCGCGCAAGCGCAACAAGAGATGGTGAAAGTATCCGCGGATCTGCTGGAAACGTTGGTTAACCTCGCGGGTGAAACCTCCATCAGCCGCGCGCGCGTCGAGCAACAAATGATCGACATTGAGCGCACCGCTGAGGAAATGGATGGCACGATCATGCGTTTGCAAGATCAGTTGCGCCGTCTGGAAGCAGAAACGGATGCGCAAATTCAATCGCGCATGACAGAAATTCAAGAGCGCAGCGATGATTTTGATCCGCTGGAAATGGATCGTTATTCCACCGTGCAGCAGTTGACCAGTTCGCTGACAGAATCCGCTTCGGATTTGTTGGATATTCGCAGCTCGTTGACCAATAAATTGCGCGACACCGAAACACTGTTGGTGCAGCAGGCGCGCATTAACACTGGTTTGCAAGAAGGCTTGATGCGTTCGCGCATGGTACCGTTTTCGCGTTTGGAGCCGCGCTTGCGCCGTATCGTGCGCCAAGTGGCGGGCGAGTTGAAAAAAGACATCGCATTTGATTTGGAAAACGTGCAAGGCGAATTGGATAGAACCATGCTGGAGCGCATGGTCGCGCCGCTGGAACACATGCTGCGCAACGCCTGTGACCACGGCGTTGAAACGCCAGAAAAACGTATCGCGGCAGGAAAATCCAGACAAGGTCGCATCGTGTTGAGTTTGGGGCGCGACGGCGGCGACATTTTGATTTCACTGCGCGATGACGGCGGCGGTATCAACGTCGATGCGGTGCGCAAAAAAGCCATCGAACGCGGTTTGTTGACACCGGATTCTCCCATCACCGATAACGAAGCCCTGCAATTTATTTTGCAAGCAGGTTTCAGTACTGCAGAAAAAGTCACGCAAATTTCCGGTCGCGGCGTGGGCATGGACGTGGTGCACAGCGAAATCAAATCCATGGGCGGTTCGATGACGATTCACTCCGCCGTGGGCAAAGGCACAGAGTTTATTGTGCGCTTGCCGTTCACTGTGTCGGTGAACCGCGCCTTGATGGTGCGCGTGGGTGAAGACACATTTGCCATTCCGTTGACGTCGATTGAAGGTTTGGTGCGCGTCAGCCCGTATGAATTGGAAAGTTATTACGACGATCCTGAAGCGCGCTTTGAATACGCTGGTCGTCACTACGAAGTGCGCTACCTCGGCGCGCTGTTGCACACCAAAATGCGCGCAAATATTGAAGCATCCACTTTGCCGGAGCCGGTGATTTTGGTGCGCAGCGCAGAGCACACAGTGGCACTGCACGTCGATCAATTGATCGGCAGCCGTGAGATTGTTGTAAAAGCCTTGGGGCCACAGTTTGCGGCGGTGCCAGGTTTGTCGGGTGCGACCTTGCTCGGCGACGGCAGCGTGGTGGTGATTCTCGATTTGCTCGCCTTGGTGCGTGCGAATTTGGCGCAAGAAGGTGCCGGCGTGCATCACGATCGCGGCGCAGCGCAGACGCTGGAAGAAAACATCACGGTCATGGTGTGCGACGACTCGGTAACGGTGCGCAAAGTGACCTCGCGTTTGCTGGAGCGTGAGGGCTTTACCGTGATGCTGGCGAAAGACGGTGCCGACGCGCTGCTGCAAATGCAGGATCGCCTGCCAGACGTGTTGCTGTTGGATATTGAAATGCCGCGCATGGACGGTTTTGAAGTGGCGAGTACGATGAA
>CAZHQZ010000155.1:0-3252 GCA_964534675.1 uncultured Pseudomonadales bacterium
CGCATCGGCACGCCGATTTCGTGGCTGATAATTTCAAAACCGTGCTGTTGCAGCAGCGCAGGAATATCTTGTTTGTGCCAAGCCAGCAAAAAAGGCTCGTGCAGTTTTTTTGCCAGCACATAAAAATACAGGCCGCGCCAGCCATATTCGCGCAATAAGGTGAGCGGTTTTTTCTGGATTTGCAGTGGCGATGGCTCACAAAAAGCGAGTAGGCCATTGGGTTGCAAAATACGCCGCCACTCCTGCAAACATTGTTCAATGTAGCGCGGTGGAATTTCGTGCAATAAAAAACACGCGGTGATGGCGTTAAAGCGCGCAGCGGGAAAGCCAGTTTTTTCAGCAATACCTTGCACAAAATGTACATTCGGCCAATCTTGCGCGGCGTGTTTGAGTAAATAAGGCGAAGGGTCTAAGCCCCACACATCGGGAATGCCTGCTGTGTGCAGCGCACCGGCTAAACCGCCGCCACCGCAACCTACATCCAATGCACTGCCTGCGCGCACTGCTGGGTCTTGCGCCAGTTGTGCGGCAATTTTCTTGTGGCTGTTATTGATTTCTCCCAACATCACTTTGTTAAAACCGGTGATGTAGCCGCGCGTAAAGCGGCGCGAATAATTGCCGTTAGGTAAATTGTGAAACTCTTGCAAAATATATTTGGGAATATTGTCTGCGTAAGGCAAATCATTGGGCAGTTGTATGGGCTGGATATTCCAGCCCAATAAATTTTGCACAAAACGCCACAGATCGCGCGGATGGCGCAAGTTGAGGCTGTCCGGCCATGCGTCCGGCAGTTCCATATTGCGCCAATCGGGTACAGCAGGATCCGCAGAAATCATACCAAGGCAACGCCGATAAGTAGCTTAAGGGTAGCCGGGTTCACTGGCGTCGATTTGCACGTCGTACACTTGCCAAGTGTGATCGTAGTACGAACGGTTGGTAAAAATAATGCGACCTCTGCCTTTGTACAGCGAGTATTGGCGCGCGGTGTCCGAGCCTTTGAAATTAAATGGAATCCACGCTTTGCCCGTGACATGGCCAGTGCTGGAAGTGGGCTCACCCACCAAAGCGTAGGCTTCAGCCATGCTCATACCTTTTTTTACTGCGCTCAGTGATTGTCCTGCGTTTGCAGTGCTGGCGCTGCGGTTGTGCGAGGAGGATTTTGATGCGCCGTTGCTGGATTTTTTCACAGCAGAAACGCCGCCGCGTTGGTATTGCGGCACGGTGCTTTCACTCAAACTTTCCAGCGCTTGGCTGGCGTATTTGCGCAATTTTTTATTGGCGCTGCTGCTGTTGGCAACGGTGTTGAGTGTGTTGCGATAGCGCGGGTTGCGCGATTTCCCCAAGGCTTTGGCTGCCCAAGACAGCGCATCAATATCACCGGTAGGTGCGTTGGCATAATTTTTTAGCAGTGCTTCTGCCAAATAATCCAACACGGCGGGGTTGTCTTCGCCGGTGTTAAAAATATCTTGTGAAGCGCTTTTTACGCTGCGCATGCTGCCATCGGTGAGCATATCAACATAGCGCTGCTCGGCGGCATCCAGTGCAACGGCCGCACTGGTGAAGCCGATGAGTGTTGCCATCAATAAAATGTGTAGTGTTTTTTTCATGACGAGACTCCCTATCGTGTGGTGGTGTTTAATTTTTATGTTAAAAGTCAGTGTGGAATAAAGTTGCCCGCTCGCAGTATGCCAACCACGCCGACCATGATCCAGAACGTGTTCAGCAGCGAATAGGCGGCATCTTTGCGCAGCACGGAACACCACGACAGAATGGCCGCATCAATGGTATTCAGCACCCACACAAACATGAACGGGCTGGCAGGCCCCATCCAACTGACTAAACTAAAACTAAAAATGCGCATCAGCACACCCAGCATTTCAAAAAAGCGGATGTAGCGCAGAATAAAATGGTTAAGCATTTCCATAAAACAGATCAGTTCCAGCGTCGAAAAATCAGGGAAGTATTGATGCCGCCAAAGGCGAAGTTGTTGCTCATGACGTATTCGTTGTGCAGCGTGCGACCGCTGCCAGTGATGTAATCCAGCTCGCCGCAGCGTGGGTCGAGATGATCGAGATTGGCGGTGGGCGCGTACCAATCGCGGTTCAGCATTTCTATGCTGTGCCAAGCCTCCAATGCGCCGCACGCGCCGAGGGTATGACCAAAATAACTTTTCAGCGAGCTGATCGGCATGCGTGCGCCAAACACGGCATGCGTGGCGGTGGTTTCGGCGATGTCGCCGTGCTCGGTGGCGGTGCCGTGTGCGTTGACGTAGCCGATGGCAGAGGGTGGCAAGCCGGCATCGGCGAGCGCCTGTTCCATCACCACTTGCATGGTGGCAGCCGTGGGCTGGGTGATGTGCGCGCCGTCGGAGTTGGTGGCGTAGCCGACGATTTCGGCGAGGATGTTCGCGCCGCGCGCTTGCGCGTACGTCAGTTCTTCCAGAATCAGCGTGCCGGCGCCTTCGCCAATCACCAAGCCGTCGCGGTCGCGGTCAAACGGGCGCGGTGTTTTGCTCGGCGTGTCATTTTTCAGGCTGGCAGCGAACAGGGTGTCGAACACCGCCGAGTGCGCTGCGCACAACTCTTCCGCGCCGCCCGCCACCATCAAATCTTGCATGCCGTAGCGGATGGCCTCGTAGGCGTAGCCGATGCCTTGGCTGCCGGAGGTGCAGGCGCTAGCGGTGGGGATGATGCGCCCCTTGAGGCCAAAAAACAGGCCGATATTGACGGCGCAGGTGTGGCTCATCATTTCGACATAGGTGGTCGCGGTCATGGCCTTGGTGGAGTGTTCCGCGTACAGGCGACCGAAGTTGATGGTGGCTTCGGTGCTGCCGTTGCAAGAACCGTAGGCTACGCCCATGCGTCCGTCGCGGATACTGGCATCGCCCAACAAACCTGCCTGCCCCAGCGCCACTTCGGTGCAGCGGGTGGCCATCAGCGCCACGCGCCCCATGCTGCGCACTTGCTTGCGTGAGTAGTGCGCCGGACGCACGAAATCGGTGACGGGGCCCGCCAGTTGCGTCATTAAGCCATCAATCTTGGCGTAGTCATCCATGTGCTGAATGCCGGTGCGCCCCGCGCGCAGCGCCGCTTCGATGCTTGCCCAATCCTGCCCCAGCGAAGTGATACCGCTCATGCCGGTGACGACCACGCGGCGTGGCAAAGTGTTGGAAGTGTGCGGGGTGCTCATGCGGGTATCCGGTGTCGCATTCGGGATTGGCAAAGGGCGCTTATTGTAACCAGTGAAACTCGG
>CAZHQZ010000156.1:0-3236 GCA_964534675.1 uncultured Pseudomonadales bacterium
GCGTAACCGGCCATCACCGCATTGTGTTCGCCAAAGTTGCGCGCGAGATTCACCACCGTCAACGCCACAGCACTTTTCTGACACAGCTCACGACACACTGCGAGCGAATTATCAGGGCTGCCGTCATTCACCAGCACAATCTCCATGCCGCCTGCCACTTCCAGTTTTGCCAATGCGTCCACTAACAGGCCGATAGAACTCGCGCCGTTGTACACCGGCACCACGATAGACAGCGCGAAATCAAATGTCGCGCCAACGCTAGAGGTGATGGTCGTTTTGCTCACCGCTTTCTCCCATGTATCCACACTGAACCGCCAAAAGGCAAACATAAATGCCAGCGGCGTTCGCTATCTAAAATGCTGTGAAAAAGTTGATTCAGCCACGCCGGCGGCGGCGCCACATCGCTGTTAGCTTTGCTTTTGCCCACCGTAAGGCGTTGCAACATCATCAGCGGAAACAGCAAGCTGTTCCAATAACCTACGTTCACAATCTCAAAACCCGCTTCCGATAACAGTGCGCGCAACTGCGCGACATTGTAACGACGCGCACCGTGTACATGCTCATCGTGTGCGGAAGCCATCCACTGAAACGCCGCCACTTGCAGCAATAAATGCCCGTCTTTTTGCAAACAGCGATGACATTCGCGCAGCATGTTTTTTTCATCAACATTGCGGTGATACAAAACATCCTGCGACAAAATTGCAGAAAATTCGCCGTCAGTAAACGGCATGGCATTCACACTGCCGCGCACAATGTCCAAACCAGTTTTAGCAGCGGCGATAGCTACAGCGTCTTCATTCCACTCCAAACCCGTGTACTGATACTGCGGCGCTGTTTTTAACAAATGCGCCAACATACCGCCCGTGCCGCAACCGGCATCCAAAACTTTTGCGGAGGCGGGCAGTGACAAACCTGCCACGCGCTGCGCGATAACAGCATGCAGAGCGCGATACCACCAGAAACTACTTTCCAGTGTATCCATCAAACGGTATTCAACGGCTTCCACTATGACTTACTCACGCGCTGGCTAATTTTTTCTTCAGCCAAGCTATTTCTTGTTCTAAACCGCCAGCCGTTTGCGAAATGATGAACTCTTCCACTTTTTTTCCCACCAGCGGAATCGCGGCTTTGCATTGATAGTCGATGCTGTAATCGCAACCGCCATCGTCAGACGGTTTTAATTTGAAACGCGCCGACAAATTCACCGGCTGCCCCTGCACTTCCACACTGTAAGTGCCCATATAAGTACTGCCCACTACTTCCCACTGCTCATTCATGCGCAGTGTGTTTTCAGCATTGAACATCGCCGCCAAGACTTTGGGCAGATCGCGCTTCACGGTGCGCGTCAGTTGCACGGCGGTCTTGCGCCCTTTTTCTTCCACCGTGCAGGCAATGTTTTTTTCGCCCAAATCGCTACAGCGCTGTATCAGCCAGTCGCTATTGGTCATCGCGGCAAAAACCGCATCGGCATCTTGTGAAAAGTGGTGGGTAATCGACATCGCAGGCTCCTTGTAATATTGCATTGCACTGGCGCGAGAGGTTATCACAGCTTGTTGCCGCGTTTCATTGCACAGCGGCTACTGCTGCCGATACCATGCACGCTCTGGAGGTTGCCATGCCGCACACTTATATCAAACGCATACTCAATGCCCGCGTCTACGATGTGGCGCAAGAAACTCCGCTGGATGCGATGCACGCACTGTCGGCACGCATTAGCAACAGTGTGTTATTGAAGCGCGAAGATTTGCAGCCGGTTTTTTCCTTCAAATTGCGCGGCGCTTACAACAAAATGCGTCAGCTTTCTGCGGAAGCGCTGGAGCGCGGTGTCATTGCCGCCTCTGCCGGCAATCACGCGCAAGGTTTGGCATTGGCCGCTGCGCGCATGGGCGTGAAAGCCTTTATTGTGATGCCGCGCACCACACCGGCTATTAAAGTCGAAGCAGTGAAAGCGCGCGGCGCAAAAGTGATTTTGCACGGCGACACTTACGATGAAGCCTCTGCCCACGCACAGCAATTGATGCAAGAAAAAGGGCTGACTTATGTGCACCCGTATGACGACCCCGATGTGATTGCTGGGCAAGGTACGGTCGGCATGGAAATTCTGCGTCAACACCCAGATCATTTGCATGCCGTATTCGTACCTGTTGGCGGCGGCGGTTTATGCGCGGGTGTAGCCGCTTACATCAAATATGTGCGACCAGAAGTCAAAGTGTTTGCGGTGGAAGCGGAAGAATCCGCCTGCCTCGCCGCTGCCATGCAGCAGAAAAAACGGGTAAAACTGCCGCAAGTGGGATTGTTTGCCGATGGTACGGCGGTGGCGCAAATCGGCGAAGAAACCTTTCGCATTTTGAAAAAAACGATCGACGGTGTGATTACAGTCAGCACCGATGAAACCTGTGCAGCAATCAAAGATATTTTTGAAGGCACGCGCGCCATCGCCGAACCTTCCGGCGCACTGGCACTCGCCGGTTTAAAAAAATACGCGACTGAACATCAGTTAGAAAATGAAAATCTCGTGGCGATCAACAGCGGCGCGAATATCAATTTTGATCGCCTGCGCTATATTTCTGAACGCACCGAAATCGGCGAAAAGCGCGAAGTGGTGTTGGCCGTTACCATTCCCGAAAAAACGGGCAGCTTCAAAGCGTTTTGCAAATTGTTGGGCAAGCGCAACATCACCGAGTTCAACTACCGCTACGCCGATCAACAACAGGCACATATTTTTGTGGGTATACAAGTCGCCACTGGCAGTGATGATCGCCACGAATTGCTGCGCGAACTCAGCAGCAATGGCTACAAGGCTTTGGACATGACCGACGACGAAATGGCCAAGCTGCACATCCGCCACATGGTCGGCGGTCACGCGCCTACGATTTCCGACGAGCGCCTGTTCCGTTTTGAATTCCCCGAGCGCCCCGGCGCGCTGATGCATTTTCTCAACGGCTTGGGACAGCGCTGGAACATCTCGCTGTTCCACTACCGCAACCACGGCGCAGCCGACGGGCGCGTGCTGGCGGGCTTGCAAGTGCCAACCGAGGAATACGCGCAACTGGAGAAATACCTCAACGCGCTCAACTACCCTTGGCAGGAAGAAACCGGCAACGCGGCGTATCGGTTGTTTCTCGGCTAACTGCAAAGGAGAAATAACAAGGAAGAGGACCCGAGATGCCGCTGCCGGCGTAGCCTTGAACCCAAGGTTCAAGGTGGGTGTATCAGCATTGCCTTTAGGCTTTCCG
>CAZHQZ010000157.1:0-3225 GCA_964534675.1 uncultured Pseudomonadales bacterium
TTCCGAATACGCTTCTTCTCTGTGTATGAGTAAGCCATTTGTATTCCCCAATATGATCGTATGTTTATCAATCGCAAAAAATATATTCTTTGCGATACATTCCTTGCTTCAAGCACCAAACAGCCAGAAGCACGAAAAGGCCAGCGAGCATTACCCCGCCAGCCCCGTGCTAGGCCGAATACCGTTTATTGCGCAAGAACAACACCAATAGCGTGTTATTACTTGAGTTCAACAGCAGCGCCAGCTTCCTCGAGTTTTTTCTTGGCATCTTCGGCTTCTGCCTTGGAAACACCTTCTTTAACAGTAGAAGGCGCGCCATCTACCAAGTCTTTCGCTTCTTTCAAGCCCAAGCCAGTCAGTTCACGCACCACTTTGATAACGTTAACTTTCTTCTCGCCTGCGCTGGTCAGCACGATGTTGAACTCAGTTTGCTCTTCAGCGGCGGCAGCAGGACCCGCAGCAACTGCAACCGCAGCAACCGCAGCAGTAACGCCGAACTTTTCTTCCATTGCAGAAATCAACTCAACAACATCTTTAACAGACATTTCAGCGATTGCATTGATAATATCTTCTTTAGTCAGTGCCATTTTCTTTTCCTCAGTAACTTTAAATGATGCTCAATTAGGTAAAACAACTCTCAGCTATTAAGCTGCTTGTTGTTCTTTTTGATCGCGAACGGCTGCAATCGTACGAACAAGTTTGCCGGCCGATGCTTCTTTCAGAACGCTCATCAGCTTAGAAATTGCTTCTTCGTAGGTTGGCAAGGTCGCCAACATGCCGATGTCTACCAAAGTGCCCTCAAAGCATGCTGCTTTGAGTTCAAACTTATCGTTCTCTTTGGCGAAATCGCGCAGGATGCGCGCGCCAGCACCTGGGTGCTCATTAGAGAAAGCGATAATACTTGGGCCTACCAAACTATCAGCCAAACACTCGTAATCAGTGCCTTGAAAAGCACGCTTAGCCAGAGTGTTGCGCACAACTCTCAACCACACGCCACTCTCACGAGCCTGCTTACGCAGCGCATCCATCTTATCTACCGTAACGCCTCTAGAGTCGGCGATCACAGCAGACAACGCGCCCTTAGCTGCATTCTGGACTTCGGCAACAATGGCCTTTTTGTCTTCGAGTGCTAATGCCACAGCATTTTCTCCTGGATTTGATCAGTCACCTGATCGTTTATTTACCGCGCCTCAACAACTCAATGAAACACGAACCTTTCGGCGCACACATCCAGACTGCTTTCGCAAAAAACCTGAATTGGGCTCACCGTCTACGCGGGCTTTGCATCTAGGCATCAAACAGCAATGCCTTTTGCTCTTTTAAGTTGACACCTATTGAGTGCCAACACCTGCGATTTTTGACAATTCAGGCAGCGCGCTTAAAGCGTTTTGCCTGAACCCCAAACTAAAAAACTGTATTAAATATTTAGCGATGCCTGATCGATAACAAGACCCGGACCCATCGTGGTCGACAGCGTAATCTTCTTCAGGTAAATACCTTTTGCCGTGCTGGGCTTGGCTTTTTTCAAGTCGTTGACCACAGCTTCAAGGTTTTCTTTCAGCGCCGTTACATCAAAGCCAATTTTGCCAATACCGCCATGAATAATGCCGTTTTTGTCAGCGCGGAAGCGCACTTGACCGGCTTTGGCATTTTTAACTGCATTCGCAACATCCGGCGTTACGGTGCCTGTTTTGGGGTTTGGCATCAGGCCGCGCGGACCCAATACTTGACCCAATGCACCCACAACGCGCATAGCGTCTGGCGAAGCGATGACAACATCAAAGTCCATCAAACCGCCTTTGATTTGCTCGGCCAAATCTTCCATGCCCACCAATTCTGCACCGGCAGCTTTGGCCGCATCAGCAGCAGCACCTTGCGTGAATACTGCAACGCGCACGGATTTTCCTGAGCCGTGTGGCAAGGTGGTTGCACCGCGCACAGACTGATCTGATTTGCGCGCGTCGATACCGAGATTGACTGACACATCAACTGTTTCATTAAATTTAACGGTCGACACTTCTTTCAACAGCGCGATGGCGTCTGCGATGGTGTATTGTTTTCCAGACTGAACTTTGGCGCTGATTGCTTGGGCGCGTTTACTTATCTTGGCCATCACACACCCTCCACTTCAATGCCAGCACTGCGAGCACTGCCCGCAATGGTACGAACTGCCGCATCCATATTTGCCGCTGTCAAATCCGGCATTTTTTGTTTAGCAATTTCTTCAACTTGGGCACGCGTTACTTTGCCAACTTTGTTTTTATTGGGAACACCGCTGCCACCTTTAAGACCCGCGGCTTTCATCAACAACACGGAAGCTGGCGGTGTTTTGGTAATAAAAGTAAAGCTGCGATCTGAATAAACCGTGATTACAACTGGCGTAGGCAGACCCGGCTCTAAACCTTGCGTGGCCGCGTTAAACGCCTTACAAAATTCCATGATATTAACGCCGTGCTGACCCAATGCTGGACCAACCGGCGGACTGGGATTTGCCTGACCAGCTTTTACTTGCAGCTTGATATAGGCTTGTACTTTCTTAGCCATGAATAAACCCTCTGTTGGGTGTTAGCGCCTCCAAAATATCGAACAATGTCGATATTTCTTCTCCGGCTCCCCGCAGCTACAACACCATGTTGCAACTGCACCTAATGCGGCTTGCGCCGCATATCTTGCTATATCAAGCCTTTTCGACTTGACTGAAATCTAATTCAACCGGCGTAGAACGGCCAAAAATTAATACCGCAACACGCAAGCGGTTCTTGTCGTAATTTACTTCTTCCACCACGCCGTTAAAGTCATTAAACGGCCCATCGACAACGCGGATCATTTCACCCGGCTCGAAAATTGTTTTCGGACGCGGCTTCTCACTACCCGCCTCAACACGGCGCAGTATCAGCGCCGCTTCTGCATCCGTAATGGGCGCAGGGTTGTCCGCTTTGCCGCCGATAAAACCCATTACCCGCGGCGTTTCTTTCACCAGATGCCAAGAGTCGTCGTTCAACTCCATATGTACCAAAACATAGCCAGGAAAAAACTTTCTCTCGCTCTTGCGCTTTTGACCAGCGCGCATTTCTACCACTTCTTCGGTTGGCACCAGAATGTCACCAAACGCATCCTGCATGCCTGCGCGCTCTACGCGCTCTTTCAATGAAGCAGCAACTTTTTTTTCAAATCCCGAATAGGCATGAACAACGTACCAGCGCTTGGTCATAATCCATTCCCTCT
>CAZHQZ010000158.1:0-3218 GCA_964534675.1 uncultured Pseudomonadales bacterium
GTAAAAAATGCGCCCTTACTTGGGTGCGTGCCTGGGATCGTGCGATAGCAAATACCATCGCCATCCACATCTAAATAACGGCCAAATTTTTCGATGTTGTCGAGCTGCTCGGCGTTGAGCACTTTGCCGCGTTGATACATACGCGCATCGTCCCATTGCAGTGGCGGCGACAAATAATCGTTCATGCCCAAATCAAGGTCGGTCAGCATGATGATCGGCGTTTGCAACTGCTCTGCCAAATCAAACGCATCGGCCGTCATGTCGAAACATTCTTTCGGTGTCGATGGAAACAGCAGCACATGTTTGGTATCGCCGTGCGAAGCATAAGCAGCAGCAATGATGTCGGATTGTTGCGTGCGCGTTGGCATGCCGGTTGAAGGCCCTGCACGCTGCACATCGATTAACACCACAGGAATTTCAGCAAAGTAGGCCAAGCCGAGAAACTCGCTCATCAGCGACACACCAGGGCCGGAGGTGGCGGTAAACGAACGCGCGCCGTTCCAGTTCGCGCCGATGACCATACCCATCGCCGCCAACTCATCTTCCGCTTGCATGATGGCAAAATTTTTCTCACCAGTATCAGGATCGACGCGCAAACGCTTGGCATATTTTTCGTAGGCATCAACCACAGAGGTGCTGGGCGTAATCGGATACCACGCCGCTACCGTTGCACCACCGTAAACTGCACCGAGACCACACGCGGTATTGCCATCCACTAAAATGCGATCACCCACGGCATCGCAGCGCTGCAAGCGCACACCCAATGGACATTCGAAATGTTCACTGGCGTATTTAAAACCCAACTCCAAAGCGCGCACGTTGGGCGCAATCAATTTTTCTTTGCCTTTGAATTGATCGCCGATCAAACCGGTCAGCACGCTAAATTCAATATCCAGCAACGCCGCCAATGCGCCGATGTAAATGACGTTTTTGAACAGCTGGCGTTGACGCGCATCGGTGTACTCGCGCATAGACAATTCCATAAGAGGAATTGGCAAAATATGAATATCGCTGCGCACCAATTTTTTATCGAGCGGCTTGGTGGAGTCATAAAGAAAATAACCACCAGGGGTCACTTCGTGAAAATCGCGCTCAATGGATTGCGGATTGACCGCCACCATGACATCGCAACCACCGCCGCGACGACCGGTGTAGCCTTTTTCGGAAACGCGCACTTCATACCAAGTGGGCAAACCCTGAATATTGGATGGAAAAATATTGCGCGGGCTGACAGGAATGCCCATGCGAAAAACTGCTTTTACTAACAGCGCATTGGCACTGGATGAACCCGTGCCGTTGACGTTGGCAAATTTGATTACACAGTCATTGATTGTTTCAAGTTTTTTCACGACTACACCTCGGCTTAAGCCGCACACTGCTCGCCAGAACCGCGCTGGCCAGCCTTCGTGACACTGTAAAGATATTTCTGCATATCCCATGCTGAGGTTGGGCAGCGTTCAGCACACAAACCACAGTGCAAACAAACATCTTCGTCCTTCACCATCACACGCCCAGTGTTCAAGCCATCCGCGATATACAAAGCCTGCTCATGGTTCACCGCTGGCGCACTCAAATGTTCGCGCAATACTTCTTCGCTTTCTTGATCATGCGTAAACGTAATGCAGCGCGTCGGGCAAATATCCACGCAAGCATCACACTCGATGCACTTACTGGCTGTAAACACCGTTTGCACATCACAGTTCAAACAGCGTTGCGTTTCTTCATAACCCACAGCGCGATCAAAACCGAGTTCCACTTCCAACATGCGATCAGACAGCGCTTTTTCAGTGGGCGCGTGCGGCACTGCGTTACGCAGCTCATGCGAAACCACACTGTCATAGCTCCACTCGTGGATACCCATTTTTTGGCCGATCAAATTTGTGCCGGGTGCAGGGCGATTTTGCACATCCCCGCCTTGACAAAACAGATCAATAGAAATCGCCGCTTGATGTCCTTGCGCGACCGCCGTGATAACGTTTTTAGGACCAAAAGCTGCATCGCCACCGAAAAACACTTTTGTGTTAGTTGACTGATAAGTGACCGCATCCAATACCGGCATGCCCCATTTATCAAACTCTACACCGCTATCTGCGTCGATCCACGGAAATGCATTTTCTTGGCCTACCGCCATCAACACATCATCGCATTCAAAAAATACGAATTCGCCAGAAGGCTTCATCACACGCTTGCCATCGGCATCATGAGAAACTTCTACTTTTTCAAAATTCATGCCCGCCAATTTGCCATCTTTGACGACATATTCTTTCGGCACATGATTGTTAAAAAATGGAATACCCTCGTGCTGTGCGTCTTCAATTTCCCACGGCGAGGCTTTCATATCCTCAAACGGGCTGCGCACCACAATTTTTACGTCTTCACCACCGAGACGACGCGCCGTGCGACAGCAGTCCATCGCAGTGTTGCCGCCGCCGATGACCAATACACGCTTGCCCACTTCAGTGGTGTGACCGAATGCAACGCTGGCTAAAAAATTAATGCCGATTTGAATATTGGCATCCGCTTCTTCGCGGCCGGGCAATTTCAAATCGCGCCCGCGCGGCGCGCCAGTGCCGACAAACACCGCGTCGTAATTTTTTGCCAACACGCTGTTCAAACTATTGACGTGCGTGTTGTAGTGCGTCACCACACCCATGTCAGTAATGAAATGAACTTCTTGATCCAACACTTCTGCCGGCAAGCGGAACGAAGGAATCTGGCTGCGCATAAAACCGCCGCCCGACGACTGGTTGTCGTACAAATCGATTTCATAACCCAGCGGCATTAAATCGCGCGCCACTGTCAGAGAAGCAGGGCCACCGCCAATCAAGGCAATTTTTTTGCCATTTTTCTGCTGCGGAATCTTGGGCATCATCGCCAACACGTCGCCTTTGTTATCGGCAGCAACGCGCTTCAAGCGGCAAATAGCGACAGGCTTCTCTTCTACGCGACCGCGACGACACGCTGGCTCGCAAGGGCGATCGCAAGTTCGTCCGAGTACACCTGGAAAAACGTTCGACTCCCAGTTCACCATGTACGCTTCCGCATAGCGCTCTTGCGCGATTAGGCGGATGTACTCAGGCACAGGCGTATGCGACGGGCAGGCGTACTGACAATCGACGACTTTGTGGAAATATTCTGGATCTTGGATGTTGGTAGATTTCACCGCGGGCTCCCCGGCAGCAGAACTGCAGTTGGCGCGGCATTCTACAGTAAACTGC
>CAZHQZ010000159.1:0-3216 GCA_964534675.1 uncultured Pseudomonadales bacterium
AAAAATGACTGGCGCGCAAAATACAGTGACTCTGCGTTATCTCCCAGAGGGCGACTCACATCAATAAACAAACACTTTGAAAATAGTTTATACAGCTCCGGCAAATTCCAATTCAATATCATTGCCTTCATCATTAATGGTTTGCTAAAAGCCTGCTCCATTGATGCCAGCTCACTAACAAAACCTTTTGTATCGTGGGCATCACTATAAAAATTGTCCAAATATTGAATCTCTCCAAAGTGGAAAAACCGCCGCCAAAAATACCAATATTCACTTGGTGCTAATGCGCCGCTGGTGTGCCCGTAGTGAGAACTAAAATCTACATCTCTGATAAGATCAGGGAAAATTTGTCTTTTGTTATCGTAGGTATGCAATGCCTGTTGTATGCGAACACCAACATAAGGATTTGCATAAAATCGTGCAATTAAGTTACTTGGGTACGCCAAAACGCCTAGCGTTGACAACCATTGCATCATCAGCGTTGTGCCACTACGAGGACAGCCAACAATAAACACAACTGGATACTGCAATTCATCAGCAATTGGGCGCTCCATTGTTGCCAACATTGCATTTAGCTCTGTCAGCACACCCATTAGTTTGTCATTGCGTGCAAACTGCTCTGAACGCCCTTCATCCATTTTGCAACACCTTTGTTATAACTGATGCCACATACTGCATATCTTCCTCGTTATAACGTTGATCAACAGGTAGCGGAATAACATTCTTAGCCATCTGATATTCCACGCTATTGGGTTCATTTGCTAAATCTTTCACTACATTCGTCCATAGTTGCGCACAAAAAATCTTGTGGCGCAGCAGTGCTTCTCTGATCATTGACGAGTCTTCACACAGAAAGGGGTACGCCATAGGAACACTTTGATCATCAATATCGGCAAATACCGCGAGATTATGCTGACTCAATAAAGAATGAAGCGTCTTATAATTTTTTTGCCGTCTATCAATCACATCCGAATAATTAATTGACGACAAAATTCTACTGGTAAGGCGAGACATTCTTTGCAATGGCAATGAAGCTATTGCTGCTTCGTTTGCTTGATAATCAACGAAGCCGCCCTCCGCGCCTAACTCTACTCGTTTCAGTAAATGCGCAAAACGCTCATGCGACCGATCAACCTCTAAATGGTCCTCGCCAGTAGCACATCCACCGACATACGCGCCATCTGGTACACCAAAAAACTTTCTCGCCGAATAAAATGCTGGCACTGCATCAGTTGTAGGTGCAAAAAACGCCTGTGTGTTATCGATTATCAAGTTTTTATAGGATTGCGCCAAAGAACCGACAGTGCGATCTTTTAGACCAAAGTAATTTATATACAGAACGGCGTTGTCTGTATCGAATCTGTCTAGACCAACCGGATCAAGCTGTTCATTGATCGTATAAAAGGCATACGAAATATCCAAGTCCTGTACCGGCTGCATTACTGCTTCGCACAAATATCTTGGCAAAAGCAATTTTGATGGGCGCAATCTCTGGAGAATATATTTCAGTGCATTCCTTCCGCTATTGAGTGCCACCTTGCCTTTGTGGAATTCGCTGCCTCCCAGCAGCTCCAGCTCAAAATAGCCGCCAATTGCATGGTTCTTCATACCGGCAAGCAAGGAGCCTTACGGCTCCAATGTTTCAATCGCATCATTGACTGCTGTGCGCACATCTTCGTTATCGGTTTTTTCCAACACAGCTTTCAGCACTGGAATGTCTGCCTCTGAACCGACACCCGACAACACTTCAGCAGCTTTGGTGACCACTTCTGGATTTTTCTCGTTCAATGCCAACTTAATAGTTGCACCGGCATCTTCGTAATCCGCCGTTGAAAGGCTGTCGAGCATTTCTTGTTTCACTTCACTGGCAACATCGTCGCGCGTGATCAATTTAGCCATCAAGGCGATGTCGGATTTGGTCGGCTCCATATCAAAAATAAGGGAAACTTGATCGTCCTGATTTTTTGACAAGAAATATTTCAGTTGTGCATCCGGCGACATGCTAGCCAAATCTGGCTCATCTTCATCGCTTTGTTCTGCCGCTTGCGGTTGTGTTGCTGCTGCCGGTTGAGCGTGCTGCGGCAAGGCAACAGGTTGTGCGGGATTTGCAGCTTGTGTTGCTGCGTGATAGCGCGTGACGCTGACGCTAATGGGGAAGCTGTCTTGCAAGTTGGCGAACTGCATACTGATGGTGTACGGCACATCGGCCATCGCCATGCTCAACACTTTGCGCAAACTGCCGTCGGCGATGTGCAGGGTCACGGTTTGGTTGTTGTCGCCTTCTACGGTGATTTTCGCGCCGGTCAGCTCTGCCAATTTAGCGACGAAAGCGGGGCGCGGCATGCTGTCTACATTGACGGAGAGCAGTTCACCGTTGCGCTGGAACGGGTCTGATGCCTGTTGATGCGCAGCGGGCGCGGCGTTGTTTTTAGCGGCGGTGTCTTCTTCCTTGCTGCACGCGGGCAACAGGGCAATGGCAGCAGCGAGAACGGCAACTTGGGGCAGTGTGCGCATAAAAATCTCCTTAAAGGCTAGGTACAGGCGGCGTTACCGTCGATGCAGGTTTCTTGCCAACAAAATTGATCTTGCCGTTAAATTTTTTTGCGGTGTCCGTCGTCAAGTTACCCACCGTGCTTGAAACAGGATTGCTTGCTCCACCAAAGGGGTACAGCAAGGTGAATGTCTCAGTGAAAACAGCGGGCGTGGTGGTTGGCGTCTTGGTGTAAGTGATTCTCGCCTGCGGGCTGGCTTGCATCCAATCTATCGCGCAAGAAGGGTTGGTCGCCAAGGCTTGCAGCGCACTGGCGGTGCCGACGTTGCTCATGTCCACAAAACTCACGCTGCGCAATTTGCCGCTCACTGCATTGCTCTGTCCACCCAAATAAAACGTGCTCTGCAACAGGGCAACCAGCACATACTCGGATCCCGTCGTGCCTTTTTTGGCAATCAGACCTTCACCGATGTTGGCACCGCTGGGGTCTTGCACCTGCCCCCACCACGCTTCGGGATAGGATTTGTAGATGGTGCAACTGCCAACGGCTTCTGCGGTGGACGCGCCTTTGTAGTAAGGCTGGCTGCTGTCGATGCCGTAGGAAGCCGCTGCCGCTTGCATAGAAACAAGCACAGCCGCAGAGGCGATAAAGGCAGATAGGGTTTTCACAATGAACCTCGGTCAAGCTGAAAAAACAGAGACGCACTATATGCGATACCGCCCCA
>CAZHQZ010000160.1:0-3212 GCA_964534675.1 uncultured Pseudomonadales bacterium
GACGAGTGGAATGCGCCGCCCGATTGGCTCAAAGGTTTGCATTCTGGGTTTCACGAAGTCTTTCGCGATGGACAGGCATTTCACGCTCTTGTTTACAAACAGGGTAATGAAAAGTTTTTGTTTTTGCGCGATCAAACCGATTTAGAAAAGCGTGAACAGGCACTGTATTTAATTGTCTTTGCTGGGTTTTTGCTGAGTGTTTTTATTGCTTGGATATTGGGTTATTTTTTGGCGCGACGCATTATGTCGCCGGTTTCACGCTTGGCGCAGCAGGTGCGAGATCGTGAGCAGCAGGCTGCTGCTGTGCCATTGGTTGCGGATTATGCGGAAGATGAAGTGGGGCAATTAGCCGCTGCTTTTGATGATGCTTTGGCGCGTGTGCATGGCACATTGGAACGCGAGCGTTTTTTTACTAGCGATGTCAGCCATGAATTGCGCACGCCGTTGACGGTAGTTTCTACTGCTTGTGAGTTGTTGCAGGTGTCTGCTCAACTGAATGAAAAGCAACACAATCAGTTGGCGCGCATACAGCGGGCTGCACAAGAAATGCGCGATTTGGTACACACTTTTTTGCAGTTGGCGCGCAATAACGTGGAGGTGGACGCGTCGATTAGCAGCGTCACTTTGGAGCAAATGGCGCGCGAGCAGTGCGAGACATGGCTGCCGCTTGCCAATGGCAAACAACTGTCGTTGAGCTTGGTCACAGAGTCAGTACCCAAGCAGCCAGAGCAGCGCTTTAACGCGGCGCTGTTGCGAGCAGTGATCTCAAACCTGATCCGCAACGCGGTGCATTACACCGACAGCGGTGCCGTGCGCCTCGTGCTGACGCAGACGGGGTTTCGCGTGGAAGACACAGGTAAAAACATTGATGAGAGCCGTCAAGAAGCTATTTTTCAGCCTTTTGTGCGCGGTTCAGCGGCGCGTGGCGAGGGCTTGGGCTTGGGTTTGTCCTTGGTGCGACGCATCTGCATCCACGAGGGCTGGGATATTCGGCTGTACAACTTGCTGGCGGGCGGCAACTGCTTTGAAGTCCGCCTATTCTGATCATTTTTTAGCCAATTCTATTTTTTAGCTTGACCGACCTAGTCTTCCTTCTTATATATTCGCACCCTCTGAGGGGTGCTGCTTTGGGCTGCCCCGCTAACTGATCCTCCAAAGCTGCATGCAGCAAAGGTATTTATGGGCAAATCCCTTGTTATTGTCGAATCTCCGGCTAAAGCGAAGACCATCAACAAATACTTAGGCAATGACTTCGTGGTGAAGTCATCTATTGGTCACATCCGCGATCTCCCCACGGGCGGTGGCAAAGAGATCGACACCAAGGCGCGGGCAGAGCAGGCGGCCAAAACGCGCAAGATGTCTATGGAAGAGAAAGCTGCGCACCGCGAGCAAAAAGCGCAGACGCAGTTGGTCACCCGCATGGGTGTAGATCCTGAAAACGGTTGGAAAGCGCAATATGAAATTCTGCCAGGCAAAGAAAAAGTGGTGGATGAATTGCGCAAGCTGGCGAAGCAGGCCGACACCATTTATCTCGCGACGGACTTGGATCGCGAAGGAGAGGCAATCGCTTGGCATTTGAGCGAAGCTATTGGTGGTGATAAAGAAAAGTATCGCCGCGTGGTGTTTAACGAAATTACCAAAAAAGCGATACAAGAAGCCTTCGCGCAGCCGGGGCAGTTGGATATTAATCGCGTCAATGCACAACAAGCGCGGCGTTTTCTCGATCGTGTGGTGGGTTTTATGGTTTCGCCTTTGTTATGGGCGAAAGTGGCGCGCGGTTTATCGGCTGGTCGTGTGCAGTCGGTAGCGGTGCGTTTGGTTGTCGAGCGCGAACGCGAAATTCGCGCGTTTGTGCCGGAAGAGTTTTGGCAAATCCACGCCGATATGAAAACACCCAAAGGCAGCGCTGTGGTGTTCGAAGTGATGAAGCAGGGCGAGCAAAACTTTCGCCCTGTGAATGAGCAACAAGCAAAAGTTGCCGTGACCGCTTTGCAAAAAGCAGCGTATAAAGTGGCGGCGCGTGAAGACAAGCCCACGCAGTCGCGCCCTTCAGCTCCCTTTATTACTTCAACCTTGCAACAGGCGGCCAGCTCGCGTCTGGGTTTCAGCGTGAAGAAAACCATGATGCTGGCGCAGCGTTTGTACGAAGCGGGTTTTATCACCTACATGCGTACTGATTCGACCAATTTGTCGATGGATGCCGTGCATGCCTGCCGCGATTTTATCGGCCAGCAATACGGTGAAAAATATTTGCCGAGCAAACCCAATTTCTACGCCAGCAAATCTGGCGCACAAGAAGCACACGAAGCTATTCGCCCTTCGGATGTGCGTTTGCAGCCGAATAAATTGTCGGGTGTGGAGCGCGATGCCGAGCGTTTGTATACCTTAATTTGGCAGCAGTTTGTGGCCTGCCAAATGGTGCCTGCGCAATACACCAGCACGCGTGTGGATGTGCAAGCCGGTGATTTTGAATTGCGCGCACGCGGTCGTGTGATGCTGTTTGATGGTTACACCAAAGTGTTGCCGCAGATGAATAAAAAAGATGGTGAAGAAGACAATATTTTGCCGGATATGAAAGTAGGCGAAGTGTTGGCTTTGCAGCAGTTGAATCCTACGCAACATTTCACCAGTCCACCGGCACGTTTCACTGAAGCGAGTTTGGTGAAAGAGTTGGAAAAACGCGGCATTGGTCGCCCATCCACTTATGCAGCGATTATTTCTACTATCCAAGATCGCGGTTATGTGAAATTGGAAAAACGCCGTTTATTTGCAGAAAAGATGGGCGATATCGTGACCGAGCGTTTGACGGAATCGTTCAGTGATTTGATGGATTACAGCTTCACTGCCAATTTAGAAGAATCTTTGGATGAGATTGCAGAAGGGCAGAAGGGCTGGACAAAAGTGCTCGATAATTTCTACGGCGATTTCCGTCAGAAATTAGCGCGTGCGCAGGGTGATGCAGGCGGCATGCGCGCCAATGACCCCACAGAAACCGACATCAAATGCCCAAGCTGCGGCCGCAATATGCAGATTCGCACAGGTAGTACAGGTGTTTTTCTCGGCTGCTCTGGCTACGCTCTGCCGCCGAAAGAGCGCTGCAAAACCACCATCAATTTAATTGCTGGCGATGAAATTGCCGAAGATGACGATGCAGAAGTGCAACAACTGCGCCATAAACATCGCTGCCAAAAATGCAATACAGCAATGGATGC
>CAZHQZ010000161.1:0-3196 GCA_964534675.1 uncultured Pseudomonadales bacterium
TTTCTCTCGCTGGTTTGGGTGATGATCCACTGGCGGCATTGTTTGCGGAAGAGCCGGGTGCAGTGTTGCAAGTGCATGTAGATGCCATAGAAACGCTGCAACAATTGGCAGAAAAATATCAATTGTCGGCGTGCTTGCATCGCATTGGATTTATCAACGGCGACGATTGTTTGCGCGTGCTGGATGGTGGCAACACCGTGTTGGAAATGTCGCGCCGCGATGCCTTGGCTTTGTGGTGGGAAACCAGCTATCGCATGCAGGCATTGCGCGACAATCCCATTTGCGCAGAGCAAGAAAAACAAACCGTGTTGGATGACAACAATCTCGGCTTGTCTGTCGCACTCACATTCGATCAAAACCATGATATTGCCGCGCCGATGATTGCAACCGGTGTGCGTCCGCGTGTGGCAATTTTGCGTGAGCAGGGCGTGAACGGTCAGGTAGAAATGGCGGCGGCGTTTGATCGCGCCGGTTTTACTGCTGTGGATGTGCACATGAGTGATTTATTGAGTGGGCGCATCAACTTAAAAGATTTCAAAGGTTTTGCCGCTTGCGGCGGTTTTTCATACGGCGATGTACTCGGCGCTGGCGGCGGTTGGGCAAAAAGTATTTTGTTCAACGCGCGCGTGCGTGAAATGTTTGCACAGTTTTTTCAGCGCGATGATGCGTTCAGTTTGGGTGTGTGCAACGGTTGTCAGATGATGTCGCACCTGAAAGATTTAATTCCCGGTGCGGAGCATTGGCCGCGTTTTGTGCGCAACACCAGCGAGCAATTTGAAGCGCGTTTGGTGATGGTGGAAGTAGAGCATTCGCCCTCTATTCTGTTGAGTGGCATGGCGGGTTCCAAAATGCCGATTATCGTGGCGCACGGTGAAGGTCGCGCGGAGTTTGCCGATGTCACCGCTTTGAAAAATCTGGATGCCAGTGGGCAAGTGGCGCTGCGCTATATCGACAACAGCGGCCACGTGACCGAAACATTTCCGGCTAACCCGAACGGTTCACCGCGCGGCATTACCGCCGTGACAAATAGCGATGGCAGACACACCATCATGATGCCGCACCCAGAGCGTGTAATTCGCACCGTGCAACATTCTTGGCACCCAGACGGTTGGCAGGAAGATGGCTCTTGGCTGCGTTTATTTCGCAATGCGCGGCATTGGTTGAAGTAAGGACTGTTATGACAACGGAAACTGTCAATATTTTGCTGGTAGACGATCACGATTTAGTGCGTGTGGGTTTGCGACACGCCTTGAGCAGTGTGGAAAACTTTTCTATTGTTGCGGAAGCAGCCAGCGGTGAAGATGCGCTGGATAAAGCGGAAGCATTAAAACCGCATGTGGTGTTGATGGATGTTCGCATGCCTGGGATCGGAGGTATTGAAGCCACGCAGCGCATGCAGCGTCGTTCGCCAGACAGCAAAGTAGTGGTGATTACCGCTTGTGCAGATGATCCATTCCCAGATTTGTTGTTGGAAGCTGGCGCGCGCGGATTTGTGACGAAAGACAGCGCTATGGATGAGTTGGTACATGCAATCAATGAGGTACACAGCGGCAATCATTATGTGTGCAGAAAAATTGCACAGGAATTAGCGCTGAAACCGCTGCGCAAACGCAGTGGCGCGAATCAATCACCGTTTGATGAATTGTCCGAACGCGAGATGCAAGTGGCGCTGATGATTGTTGGCTGCCAAAGCGCGCAAGATATTGCCGATCAACTCAACGTCAGCCCGAAAACCGTCAACACCTATCGCTACCGCATGTTTGAAAAATTGGGCGTAGAAAATGATGTGGGGCTGACACTGCTGGCACTGCGTCATAAATTGTTTGTGCCGGACGGCGATGGCTGAATCATCAGCTTTTGATAGCCGAAACTTTCTCGCGGCTGCCACCACACGCCCCGGCGTGTACCAAATGTACGGTGCAAAAAACGCCAACGAAACAGAAACGCTGTTGTATGTGGGCAAAGCGGCCAATCTAAAAAAACGTTTGGCGAGTTATTTTCGCGCGATGGGCTTAGGGCCCAAAACACAGGCGCTGGTGGCGCGTATTACGCGCATTGAACTCACTGTTACGGCTAGTGAAACCGAAGCGCTGATACTCGAGCAAAACCTTATCAAAGCGCATCACCCGCCGTACAATATTCTGCTGCGCGACGATAAATCCTACCCGTACATTTTTTTGAGCGAAGGGGAGACTTATCCGCGTCTCGCTTTTCATCGCGGCGCGAAGCAAAAGAAAGGGCGCTATTTTGGCCCGTTCCCGCACAGCGGCTCGGTACGCGAGAGCCTCAATTTTTTGCAAAAGTTTACGCGCGTACGCCAATGCGAAGATTCATTTTTTCGCAATCGCAGCCGCCCCTGTTTGCAGTATCAAATTCAGCGCTGCTCTGGGCCTTGTGTGGGCATAGTGACGCCAGCGCAGTATGAGAAAGATGTGGAGATCACGGCACTGTTTTTGTCTGGGCAGGAACAGCGGGTGATGAATATATTGGCGAGTGACATGGAGGCTGCCGCAGAATCTTTGCAATTTGAGCGTGCGGCGGAATTGCGCGACCGCATCGCCAGCTTGCGCACGGTGCAAGAACGGCAGGCGATAGAAAATGGCGTATTGATAAATGCTGATATTCTGGCTTGCGCGCAACAAGCGGGTTTGGTGTGTGTGCATGTACTGTTTGTGCGGCAAGGGCGCATATTAGGCAGTCGCAGTTATTTTCCTGCACTCTCGGTGGAGGAAGATTCTGAGAATATGTTGGTGGATTTTGCGGCACAGTTTTATCTCGGTAGCGAACGAGAAATTCCCAATGAAGTGATTTTGTCATCGGCTGAAGCCAATGCTCTGCGTGTGCTGCAAGAGGCGCTGAGTGCACGCATAGAGCGCAAAGTGGTGGTGAGTACGCAGGTGCGCACGCATCGTCAACAGTGGCTCACAATGGCAGGCAAAGCCGCGCAAGAAAACCTGCTGCAAAAATTGGCGAGCAAACAAAATATCGAAGCACGTTTTGAAGCACTGCGTGAAGTATTAGGTTTGGATGCTGTGCCAGAACGTGTGGAATGTTTTGATATTAGTCATTCCTCCGGTGAAGCAACGGTGGCTTCTTGCGTGGTATTTGATCGGCAGGGCGCGCGCAAAAGTGATTACCGGCGTTTCAATATCGAAGGCATTACAGCGGGTGATGATTACGCTGCAATGAAACAAGC
>CAZHQZ010000162.1:0-3178 GCA_964534675.1 uncultured Pseudomonadales bacterium
CTCGCCACCGGCGACCCACTGTGTCACGGCATTGCCAACTATCTCGCCGCGCAACTGTGTTTTGATGCGCTGGAAATCTTGCCCAATACTTCGACCATTCAACTCGCCTGCGCGCGTGTTGGCCTCGCGTGGCAAGACCTGCACATTGTTTCTATCCACAGTAAAGACGCGGGCGAATGGCAGGAAGGTGCCACGCCAGCGCACGGTCTGTACGCACTGCGCCGCGCTTTACTGCAACACGACAAACTCGCCGTACTCACCAGTCCAGAAAATACGCCGGATCGCATTGCGCGTTTACTGCTCGCGGCGAACTTGCAGCACGAATTTCAGATGGCGATTGCTGAAAACCTGTGTGGCGATGACGAAAATATTATTGCCGATCTCGATATTGCCAGTATCGCGCAGCGGCGCTTTGCCGAACTCAATGTGGTGCTGTTGTGGCGCAATACAGCGAAAAAATCCGCAGTGATTTTTGGCATTGCGGACGATCAGTTTCAACAGCGCTATCCAGAAAAAGGCTTGATTACCAAACGCGAAGTGCGCGCGGTGTCGCTGGCGCGTATGCAGTTGCGCGCTGACAGCATCGTATGGGACATCGGCGCCGGTTCCGGTTCGGTGGGTGTGGAAGCCGCGCGGCTGTGCCCACAAGGTCACGTCTACACCATCGAAAAAAATGCGGGAGATTGCGAAAACGCACTCGCCAATCGCAATAACTTTGGCTTACACAACTACACGCTGTTGCACGCCAAAGCGCCGGAGGGTTTGCAGGCATGGCCAGACCCCGATGCGGTATTTATTGGCGGCTCTGGCGGTGAACTCACGGCGTTAATCGCACTGATCTTGCAACGATTAAAACCGCAGGCTTGTTTAGTGATGAACTTTGTCACCTTTGAAAATGTTGCCGTCGCTATCGCAGCGTTAAAAGCGTCAGGCGCTGAATGGGACATCACACAAATGCAGTGCTCGCGCAGCAAACCGGTCTTGGATATGCACAGACTCGCGGCAGAAAATCCGGTGTGGATTGTGTGCGCGAAAAAAGCGGGGGAGGCATGAAACAGGGAAAATTGATCGGCGCTTCACTCGGCCCCGGTGATCCGCAACTCATCACGCGCAAAGCTTGGGATGCACTGCACAGCGGCGCGCAGTGGGCGTATCCGATACGCAAAAAAGGCAGCGACAGTTATGCGCTCGGTATTGCACAGCGCGCACAACTCGCCACGCCGCAGGATGCTCTCGCACTTATTTTTCCCATGACGCATGACGCAGAAAAATTAGCGCGCTATTGGCTGGAGGCGGCAAACCGCGTTTTGGATGTGCTGAACACGGGGCGCGATGTGGTGTTCTTGGTAGAGGGCGATGCCTCCACCTTTTCTACCTTCAGTCATTTGGCGCGCACGCTGCGCGGTCTGGCAGACCATGTCGTTATCGACACCATTCCCGGCGTGCCTGCTTACAACGCCGCCTGCGCCGCGCTCGCACAGCCGTTGGCGGATGTGGATGACACGATTGCGGTAGTGCCGGCGGCTTACGGCGTCGATTTTGTTGAAAGTCTGCTCACCGATTTTGACACCTTGGTGTTGATGAAAGTCAAACCACTGCTAGACGACATCATCGATTTGCTGGAGCGCAAACAATTACTCGCGCACAGCGTGTTTATCGAAAAAGTGGGCGCGCAAGAAGAGCGCATCGTGCGCGATGTCACGCTGTTGCGCGGCACCAAAGTCAATTATTTATCGTTGATGCTGGTGAGAAACCCATTGCGTCAGCGCGGTGAAATTCAAAAAGGCTGCAGGAAAAAATCCGCATGAGTGATCCAACTTTACATACCGTGCGCGTGGCACTGGTCGCCATCACCAAACACGGTGCCAAACAAGTGGCAGCTCTGGCTCCCGCTTTACCGCTGGCTGAGGTTTTAGTTTCGGAAAAAGTGTCGAGCGAATTAGGTGCGATCACGAACAAAACCACGATTTACAGCGGGGCGATGAAAGACGAAATTGCGCCGCTGTTTGCCAACTACGATCAAATTGTTTTTTTTGTGTCCTTGGGTGTGGTGGTGCGCATGATTGCGCCGTATCTGAAATCCAAAGAGGAAGATCCGGGCGTGATCGTGGTGGATGATGCGGGGCAGTTCGTGATTCCTGTGTTATCCGGCCATGTCGGTGGCGCGAATGTCTGCGCCGAACAACTGGCAGATTTGATCGGTGCTACTGTTGTTCTTACGACCGCATCCGATGTGGGAAAAACTATTCCTGTTGATATTTTAGGGCGCGGTTTAGGCTGGAAATTGGAAGCGCCAAAAATCAATGTCACGCGCGTCTCGGCCGATGTCGTGAACGGTGAGTTGATTGCTTTTGTGCAAGAAGCTGGCTCACCGCATTGGTGGACACGCCCCACGCCGCTACCCGACACCATTCATTTGTTTGATGCTTTTTCTGCGGTGGATTTGCAGCGCTACAAATCGGTGTTGTGGGTGACGCATGCCGTTGTGCCCGATGAATTATGGCAACAACTGAAAGAGCGGTTGATTGTGTATCGCCCGCCGCTGGAACAGCCATGAACCTTGCCGTGGGTTTGGGCTGTGATCGCGGCGCGGTGTTGGCAACGCTGGAAGCAGCGCTGGATGCTGCGTTGGCGAGCATTTCCGCCACGCGCGCACACATCCGCGTGTTTGCCACCATCGACAAAAAAAATGACGAAGCCTGCATGCTGCAGTTGATGCACAAAGAAAACAAAATGTTGTTGTTTTTCACTGCCGAACAATTGGCGCAAGTGGCCGTGCCCAATCCATCAGAAACTGTGCGCAAGTTTATGGGTACGCCGGCGGTATCTGAAGCTGCCGCACTATTGGCAGCCGATACCACCCTGCAACATTTACTGGTAGAAAAATTTAAACACTTGGGTAGCGATGGCAAAAACGCCACGGTATCCATCGCGAGGATCACATTATGAAAACCGGAAAAATTTTTCTCGTGGGTCTCGGCCCCGGCAACGAAGAAAATATGACGGCACGCGCACGCGCCGCCATCACGCAAGCCGACACGGTAATCGGTTACACCACCTACATTAAATTGGTAGCGGATTTAATTGACGGCAAAGAAGTTATCCGCAAAGGCATGACGGAAGAATTGGATCGCTGTCACGAAGCGCTGGCGCGTGCGCGCGAAGGAAAAAATGTGGC
>CAZHQZ010000163.1:0-3152 GCA_964534675.1 uncultured Pseudomonadales bacterium
ATGTAGCCGTATTTCGCCGGTGAATAAAAAGCACTTTTGGCGGCGAGAATCAGCGTTAAGGCAAATGCAGCGCGAAACCAGCCCTGCGCGTAACTGAAGGTGATGAGCAGCGTCACCACCACGGCCGCCCACGCGGCAATTTGCATCACGCGCGGTTTGGGGTAGCGGTTGGCCACATGCCCTGCGGGTGAAAACAATAAAATAAAGGGCAGCAAAATCATGGCGTTGACCACGGCAATCAAGGCGCTTTGCGTGGTGCCATCAAAAATTTTGAACACGGTATTTTGAATCACAATTTTGTGGCCGAGATCCACAAAGGCGTTGAGAAACAGCATCGCCACATACGGTGTAAAGCCGCGTCGTCTGAATAAATCCCACATCGTTTTTCTCCTGTCTCGGTGCTGTTATAGCAATGTTTGACTGTAGCTTGCGCGAGGCAGACAATCAAACGTGCGCGAGTGCGAATAGCCGCGCGCAGGAGGCAAGCATGACGGGCAAAGTGAGTATCCATCTGGCGCGCGCTTACGATGATTTATCGCAAGTGCACGGCGCACGTTTGTTGGTTGATAGACTCTGGCCGCGCGGTGTGCAAAAAGAGCATCTGCATTTGAGTGAGTGGATACGCGATATTGCACCGAGCAATGCACTGCGCCAGTGGTTTGGGCATGATCCAGACAAATGGCAAACCTTTCGCCAACGCTACACTGTCGAGTTGGATGACAATCCAGAAGCGGTGGCGCAGTGTGCCGCTTGGCTGCATAAAGGTGCGGTGACACTGCTCTACGGCGCAAAAGATCGCGAACACAACAATGCCGTGGTGCTGGCAGAATATTTAGCACATCACGTCAAGAAAAAAAGGAAGTCGTAAACGTTATGTCAGTCAGTGACACACAAAAACCCACAGCGCGTTATGCCTCGCCGGTCTGTTATGCGGCTGATGTAGAAAGTGGAGTAGATGAGCAGCAGCAGCGCGATCTCACGCAGTGGCGCAAAGCCGAGCGCCAACGCCAGCGCGAAATACGCCGTGCGTTAACACCAGAGCAGCGTCAAACTTACGCACAGGCGATTGCTGAATACCTTGATGCATTGCTGGCTAAAAAATACGTCGATTTGCGCGGCAAAGTGTTGGGTGGCTATTGGCCGATTCAAGGTGAATTAGATTTAGTATTTTGGTTTCATACGCTGCACGAACGCGGCGTGCGCATTGCCCTGCCGGTGACAGACAAACAAGATGCGCCGTTAATTTTTCGCGCGTGGACTCCTGATACAGTGATGAAAAAAGATTGTTGGCATATCCCCATTCCGCCCGCAGAAAATGCGCAACGCACGCCAGATATTTTGTTGGCACCCTGCGTAGCGTGGGATACAGCCGGTTTCCGTTTGGGTTACGGCGGCGGCTATTTTGATCGCACGCTGGCGGCGTTAGCGCCTAAACCGTTTGTGATCGGTGTGGCGATGCAAGCTGCGCAACTGCCGACTATTTTTCCGCAGACTTACGATATTGCTATGGATGCGATTGTGACGGAAGCGGGCTCGCATCCACTATCGCGCTAACGCGCTCTTTTAATGCAGGCAACACTTCATCGGCAAACCACGGATTTTTTGCCAGCCAGATATTGTTGAGTGGACTGGGATGCGGCAGGGGAATCACAGCGCCAAATTCGCGAAAGCGGCGCACGCGCTCAGTGAGCGAGCCTTGAGCTTGCGGCAGATGCCACGCCTGCGCGTAGTTGCCTATCGCCAGTGTTAATTGTAGTTGCGGCAAAATATCGAGCAGTGCTTGTCGCCAAGTGGGCGCGCATTCTTTGCGCGGTGGCGCATCGCCCGCAGCGGCTTTCCCCGGATAACAAAATCCCATTGGCAAAATAGCAATTTGTTTTTCGTCGTAAAAAGTTTCGCGCGAAATACCGAACCATGCACGCAAGCGCTCGCCGCTGGCATCGTCAAACGGAATGCCAGATTCCTGTACCTTGCGCCCCGGCGCTTGGCTGGCAATTAAAATTTTGGCGGCGGGGTGACATTGCAGTACGGGGCGCGGCGGCAGCGGTAAACATTCTGCACACAAGGTGCAGGCGCGCACGCGTTTTAATAACTCTGCGGCGTCTTCCATTATTTCCAGAAAATATCTTTGAGTATATCGCTGGCGATTTGGCGATTGCCTTTCACGATTTCATCTGCCAGCAGACGGTAATCATTTTTAAACCAATAACTGACGGGTTGCGGTGCGCTGTCGTAGCGGTATTCGCCGCTGTATACCGTTTTGTTGTTGCGAGTATCGACAACTGTTGTGCTGGCCGTCATGGAAAAATGCATCAAAGGCACGCGGCCTTCATCCGTTTCAAAACCAGCTTTGCTCACGGCGATATGCAACACGGTTTGATAGCCCCACTGTGCAGCTAATTGCTCAATGGTTTGATTTTTTTCTGGCGCAGGCAAAATGCCGTGTGCAATTTCATGCGCGGCCAAGGTCGCTTGGTTTTGGCTCTGTTCATCGACGGTCGCCACTAAAGCGCCGTTGAGATCGGCGTTTTGCAGCGTTTGATTGGCTTGGTTTTTTAGCGCGGTTAAATCTTCTTCGGAAATCAGCGGTTTGCTGCCGGTGCGCCCGCCTTCCACTATCGCGACCGGCACCGCCAGCGGCGTGCAAATGGCGAGCACCAGCGGTGCTAGTGGTCCTGCGCCCAGCGCGCTGTCGAGGCAACCATCCAAACCGTTGACCGCGCCCGCACCCGCACCTTTGAGCGCGCCACTGGCACCTCCTTTGCGAATATCGCCGTGAAAATAGGTGTCGTGTGCGCCGCCGCTGCCGTACAAATACACCTTGCCCAACTGCGCGCGCTGTTCGGCGCTGAGGGGCGTGTTGGTGTTGGTGCAGGCGGATAGCGACAGCAGTGCACCGAGGGAGAGAAGCAGGGCGGGCAACAGGGAGCGGTAGGTCATGGCGAAGTCTGACGCAGGCGGAATTAAGGACTGCGCTAGAATACACGGTTCATGTTTTGCAGGAATTGGTGATGGGGTACGAAGCGCTGGTCGAACAGTTTTTTCATCAGAGTATCAGCGCCAAGATGGATTGCGCCGATGTCGTGACCGCGCCCTTGGTGCGCGCGGGTGCATCTCTGACCGAGTGCCTGCTGGCCGACGGCAAGGTGTTG
>CAZHQZ010000164.1:0-3139 GCA_964534675.1 uncultured Pseudomonadales bacterium
GCGGCAGTCAGCCGCGCCCGGGTGAAATTTCGCTGGCGCACCACGGTGTACTGTTTCTCGATGAATTGCCGGAGTTTTCGCGTACGGTGTTGGAAGTGCTGCGTGAGCCATTGGAATACGGTGAAATTTTAATTGCACGCGCCAACGCACAAGTGCAGTACCCCGCGCGCTTTCAATTGGTGGCGGCGATGAACCCCTGCCCCTGTGGTCATGCAGGCGATACGCGTGTGCAGTGCCGCTGCAAGCCGGAGCAAATTCGTCGCTACCGCGATCGCTTGTCGGGGCCGCTGCTGGATCGCATCGACATGCATGTGATAGTGCCCGCGCTGCCGCAGGGGGAAGTGCTGTCGCCTACTGCTGCGGGCGAGAGTTCACAGACTGTGCGCGAGCGGGTGTGTGCTGCGCGTGAACGCCAATGGCAGCGGCAAGCTAAAAATAATGCCGCCTTGGGTACGCGAGAAATCGAACAATACTGCACACTGAGTGAGGAACAGCGTGAACTGATGGCGCGCGCGATGGAGAAGCTGGGGCTGTCAGCGCGGGCGTATCATCGCGTGCTGAAAGTGGCGCGCACGATTGCCGACTTGGCGAGCAGCGATAGTATTCAAACAGCGCATCTGCGTGAGGCGCTGAGTTATCGCAATATGGATCGCGGCGGCATTTAGTGCAATCAGCTTGTTTGCACTATTTTGCTCTGGCATAGTGGGTTCAATAAATAAAATATCGAATCCCACTGTAAAAATCATGGTTATAGCGACAGATGCTGCGGCTGCTGTGCCGTTTGTGCCGACACATCCTGTCAACGAGGCGGGTTCTCTGCGTCGCTTGAATGTCTTGTTATTAAAACCGTATCAAAAAGTGGTGGCATCTATTCAGTCGCCGCCTTTAGGTTTGTTGTATCTCACATCTTCGCTGCGTGAACGCTTCGGTGATGACATCACTATTAAAATGATTGACATGAAAGTGGCAGAAATGTCAGCGGAAGATTTGTTGCCGCTGCTGAGTGAGTTTCAGCCGGATGTGATCGGTTTTTCTGCGCTCAATTTTGAAGCGCAAGCCAGTTACAACGTGGCGAGAGCAGCTAAACGCATCAACCCTAATATCATTACGGTGATGGGCGGGCCTTATGCGCTCAATAACTCTGCCGCTGTATTGGAAGAAGCTTCGATCGATTGGGTGTTTGAAGGGCCGGCAGACCGCACTTTTCCTGAAGCGCTGTATCGCTTGGCGTGCAACACAGAATTGGGCGATGACATTGCCGGTTTTTCACATCGTTTGCTGGATGGCTCGCTGCATCTCAGTAAAAAACAAGATTTTATTCCCGATATTGATGTGCTGCCCATGCCAGCATGGGATCTGATAGATTTTGATTTATATGCGACCAAGCCCAACCACGCAGCTAACCTAAAAGGCAAATGCTATGCGCCTTTGTTTACCTCGCGCGGTTGCCCGTACTTGTGTAATTACTGCCACGATATTTTTAGTAAAAAATTCGTGTATCACAGCGTAGAGCGCGTAATTGCCGATATAGAACATTTGTACACAGAGTACGGTGTGGATGAGTTTCATATTGAAGATGATATTTTTAATCTGCATAAGCCGCGTGTGCGCGAATTGATGCGCGAAGTGCAGTGCCGCTGGCCGGGAAAAATGAAATTTGCTTTCCCCAATGGTTTGCGCGCTGATATTTTGGATAAGGAAACAGTGGATGCAATGTGTGATGGCGGAACTTACGCCGTGTGTATCGCCATCGAAACTGTTACGCCACGTTTGCAAACGCTAATTGAAAAACACCTTGATATTGAAAAAGCAAAACACGCATTAGAATTATTCAATGCGCGTGGTATTCAAGTGACGTGCTTTTTTATGTTGGGCTTCCCAACGGAAACAGCGAAAGAAGTGGAAGCGACTATCAACTTTGCGCTGACTACACCGATGACCTTGGCGTATTTCTTTACCGTAATTCCGCAGCCCAATACGCCACTGTTTACCTTGGCGCTCAAAGAAAATGAAGTCATCACGCTGGATGCAGCCAAGGTGGACAGCGGTAGTTATCGCGATTACACCTCGTGGTATGAGCGGGTGTATGGCTATCCACTGGGCAGGGCAATTCGTCGCGCCAATTTGCGCTTTTACTTTACGCCGCGCCGCGTGTTTTACGCCTTGAAACACTGGAGCTTGCGCTCGTTGTGGGTGACGTTCCGCGTGTTTTTGCAGGTGGTATTTAATCGCAGTGCTGTTGCACCGCCACAGCCTTCTGGCGACTAGGCATTAGATGGCTTTCCGCTACAATGCAGAGCTGATTTGTAGGTGGGCAGGCGAGTGGATATTCAGCAATACATGAATGATGTGGGGCAGCGTGCGCGTGCAGCGGCGCGACGGGTGGCGCGTGCCTCCACAGGTAAAAAAAATGCGGCACTGTTGGCTATTGCCGAGGTTCTGCAGAGTCGGCGCACACAAGTGTTGCAGGCCAATGCAGAAGACGTGGCTGCGGGTCGTGCAAGCGGTTTGGACGCGGCGCTGCTGGATCGCTTGAGCATCAATGACAAAACTTTTGACGGCATGCTGGAAGGCTTGCGGCAAGTGACTGCACTGCCAGACCCTATCGGCACTATCACCGACATGAGCTATCGCCCCTCCGGTATTCAGGTGGGCAAGATGCGCGCACCGCTGGGTGTGGTGGGCATCATTTATGAATCGCGCCCCAATGTGACGGTGGAAGCGGCGAGCCTGTGTTTGAAGAGCGGCAATGCCTGCATTTTACGCGGCGGCTCAGAGGCTATTCGCGCCAACCGCGTGATTGCCCAGTGCGTGCGTGAAGGTTTGAAACAGGCTGGATTGCCAGAGGATGCCGTGCAAGTGATCGACACCACCGACCGCGCCGCGGTGGGTTTGCTAGTGGCGATGCCTGAATTTGTGGATGTGATTGTGCCGCGCGGTGGCAAAGGTTTGATTGAGCGCGTAGCGGCAGAAGCCAAAGTGCCGGTGATTAAGCACTTGGACGGTATCTGCCATGTGTATGTGGACGACGAAGCGGATTTGCAAAAAGCGGAAGCGATTGCTTTCAACGCCAAGTGCCATCGCTACGGCGTGTGCAACGCCATGGAAACTTTATTGGTGCATGAAAAAGTAGCGGCCA